>CAYSHR010000521.1:0-3261 GCA_964430795.1 uncultured bacterium | reverse complement strand
CGCGGGCTGATTTTTGGAGAGCCATTTTTTATATTGGTTTGGTCGGTCACGCTTTAGCCAGTCCCAAAATCCATATTCCATAAGAGCAAATAGATAATCCGGCGAATATCAAACCGTTTTTAACATCAAATCCTTTTCCGGGCTTTAGCCCAAACCAGATAAAAAGCAGCGCGAAAGCAACCCAGCCAAAAAAGCCGGCTTCGGATAAAAGAGCGTAACCGGTTTTTGGACCGACTTGCCTGGTAAGTTGATTGTATCTTAAAGCCTGCTCCCTTTCAAATTCCCCACTTCCTTTAGCGCCGGCGGATAAAGCCATCAAATTGGAGATTCTTAAATCACACGTGGCAATGGTTTTCTTATCGGGCTGCCGGATGTGTCTTATGGAATACAGGGCGCTTCTTAAAATCCGAAGAGTGTAAAGTTCACCTTGGATATTTTCCTTACTGTTATAAATATCAGCGATCTTTTCAAGCTCTGACACGCTGCTTTTAACCGCGGATGAGAAGGGCGAATACCAGTGGATCGACCTGTCAAAATGGTGGATTGCCGAGGGTATGTCATTATTATCAAGGGCGGTTTTACCAGAGGAATATTCTGAATTCGCGCCTATCATAACCCTGATCCAGACCATGATTATGGCTACTACAACAAAAACAATATATGGAGCGCACTTTTTCACCATTCTCCCAAGCCTTTTTAAGTGATTATCAATGTTTCATTAAGAGAATATAGCTTATCAGGCAAAACTTGCCAACGGCCATATTCAGGCTTTGCCGATTTTCAGGGGTTCGTTAGAGATGGGGGGACATGACCTCATTTATCAAAAGCACCTTCTATTGTCATAGAAATTAAACAAATGAGGATCGTGTCCCCCTATCTCTGCATATCCTTCGGGTCCGGAGATTTTAAAGCTTCTTTCCGGTTCTTATCCAGGTTCCTGATTCTTTCTAGAGTCATTAGATTCTGGCCAAGATTATCACAAGCCACAAGGCAATTTATCGGATCAAAAAAAGGATCGTCTTTCTTGATGGTTTTGGCTTTTGCCCTGAATTCACTGTATTTTTCCGATGTCCATACTTTTTTAAATCCTTCTTCTTTAATATTGCCCATGAGCATATTATCGCCTTTGCAGCATGGGATAAGATTTCCATCAGTCAGGAGCCGGGTGTAGGTCCAACCAATAAGACAGGGCAGATCCTTTACCGTGGAATCGTACTTCCCTTTTTCAGCCTCGGGACTGGTGATTCGTCTATAGAAAGGACCATAACCCAGCACGGATAAAAACTCCACCTTTACAGCGTATCGCTTCTTGTCAATAGGACATTTTGGCGCCAACGGGCAATTTTGACACTCATCTTGCGGGTAATAAAAGAGCAGGGCGTTCTCAATGGAATTGTCTTCTTTAACATCCAGACGCCACTCTTTTCTCGGACAGAGAACATCAAACCTGGAAATATCCTCAAGCTCATATTTGAACCAGTGGGAAAAGAGCTCTTTTTTTACAAACCGAGCAAACTCCTTTACTTCCTTACCCTGAACAGCTTTTCCCTTTTCAATAGTTGGCTCCAGTTCGATAAAGTCATCCCGACCGGGAAGGTCCTTTAGCTGTTTTGCGATAATTTCTCTGGAAACTGAATCAAGGGCAAGGGAGTCTGTTTTGCCTGGAATAATATCGATAGGAGTAAACTCGATATAGTCGGCAAGAGAATCAATGGCGAACTGCACCATATCCCTTATGCCATCGGCGTTTATCTTGCTGATAACATTATATATTTTTATGTGGGGATAATTTTTTCCAAGCCTGGTTTTTTCTTTATGGATAAATCTCAGAGTTTCCCTGATTTTATTTATAGTATTTCCCTTGAGCTTTGGATGGGTAAGCTCGTACATCCCTGCTGTTCCGGCCCATACCGATACTGTTATTTCATCAACACCAAGCTCCACAAGGCGCGCGGCTTTCTTCTTATCCACCAGGGTCAGATTGGTGATAATGACGCACTTGAGTCCGTGGTGTTTTACTCTCTTGATGATTTTCATTATTTCAGGATGCATAAAGGGTTCGCCGGCGCCTGAAAGCTGCACCATTTTCCCTCCAAGCTCCGCGGCCTTATCTATGGTCTTGATTATCAGATCGGCGGGAAGTCGCTGCCTAAATAGTTCCCCTGTAAATTTATCATCGCCAAGAAGATCAGAGTGATTCCAGCAGCCGACGCAGTTGGCATTGCACGCGTTGGCGACATCGATCTCAAGAATTTCAGGTCCGGCGTATACCGCTTTGCCATTAATGGCGCCGGCGATCTGGAGATTGTCATCAATAAATTCCCTGGGAACAGGAACCATTTCTTTGCTGCTTTTTGCATCACTATTATCACTTTTGTCAATGTTTTCGGTCTCTGTCGTGGTTGTCACAGGTTCGTTGGCAAGATTTAACTCCCCTTTGGCGTCGCCGGCGTCAAAAGAGTCCAGTTTATTTATCTGCTTGATCATCTTTTCCATCTGCTGATCCAAAGATAGCTTGCCGGCGCCGATTTCCCTGGCCAGGCTATATTGCTTTCCTTCGGCCAGATTCGTCTCCCTTACCTCGATATCATGCTTTTGGCAAAGAGCGAGAATCTTACGAATCCGCTGGTTGCGCTTTTCAAAATCCAGACCGTTTTTGTCTACCCAGAGGTAGTGATAATCAACCTCGGGCAATGTTAATCCGAATTTATCCGCGTGCTTGTGAATCGGGGTGTCGGTTATTACATGGAGAGAGTTTATGCTTTTGATCTGATCTATCCATTTGGCATTGCGGTCAATAAAAGAGAGAGTTTTGTCAAAATCCTCATCAGTCTCGCCGGGAAATCCCACAATCGTAAACAGGCAGGTTTTAATTCCCGCTTCATGGCAATCCCGGACAACCCGGGCGCCTTGCTCCGCTGTAAAGAATCGGGATTTGCCCATTCGTTTAAGAACCGGGTCGGCGCCTGATTCAATGCCAAGCTGAAATTCGTAACAACCCGCTTTTTTCATCTTATTGAAAAGATCAGCGGTCATGGATGGGAGTGGGATGCCTTCGCCGTTCCACCTGACCGGCAGGTTGGCCTCAATTATCATGTCGCACAAGGCGTTTAACACATCAGGGGTTCCATTTAGCAGATTATCGCAAATAGTAAAATTATCGTATCCGTTTTCCTCATAGTGGTATTTCAGTTCCATAAAAATATTTTCCGCTGATCTCTCTGCCCTTGCAGTATGTGCAATTTCCTATGCACCCCCTGC
>CAYSHR010000520.1:0-3262 GCA_964430795.1 uncultured bacterium | reverse complement strand
ACAGTCTGTAGCCATTGTTTCCCATTAACATAAGCTGCGCTTTAAATGTCCATATGTGATTCGGCTTATAGGTCAGTCTGAACAGCCACAGATCGCTCTTGGACGAGCCTTTGTGTAATCTTTGCATGTCCTGAATGATGTCGCGCTGAAAGTAGATAATTGGCTGCAGCTTATCGTGCAGATACCAAGTGTCCATGCTTATGGCCGTCGAATAATTATTCTCTGACACGGTTCCTCCACCTGCATTTTTCAAGTAATATCCCTTTAAGGGATAATCCCTAATATGTCTATGGCTGAACTGCGGTCTGAACGAAAAATACCTCCTGGGGTTTAACAAGTTCCATTTGAACTTCCAGTCGACACCAATGCCCCAGTATATCGCGTCATATTCTTTAAAAGATTCCTTTTGACCAGACCCGCTAAAGGCTTTGCCGGATGTAGCAAAAGTGGTATCGAACTCGTAGATAGCTTCACAGCGCACCACGGGCGCAACGCCACCCAGCCATTCAGCATATAGCCCCTCAATATCCCTGCAAAAGGTAAACCCCGCATATCTTTGACGGGCGTATTTGCCTTCCATTATAGGATGCATTATCAAGTTCCCATCATCGTCATAAGATGAAGGAAAATCTATCATCAGACCAGTACCAAAAAATCCTGTGCCAGTTTGAATTCTAGAAACAGGATCATTATTTCTTCCATAAAAGCCATTCAGCGTGAAAAAGGTGGTGTCAGGAAGAGTGCCCTTGATCCTTAACCCAATTTCACGGCCCTCGGACCACCGGTGTGGCTCGTCATAGGATTCAATTAACGACCCTATTCTAGCAGGAGGAAAGAAATCCACCGCAGGAACTGTTATGTCTGCCGCCCAGATGCCATGCACGTCATTACCCGTTGCCGGCATCTTGTTGCCAATGAAATCCATATTGGGGTTAAAGGTAAACTCAATCCCCAAGTCGCTAAGAAAGGGAGGCGTAATTTGCGGGTAGTATTCCACCTTGGCCAACCATATGGGAATGATGGACGTTTCAAACTCCACATCCGATGGACCCAGCCGTTGATCAACGGGGTTGATCCGGTCCATGATCCGTACGCCGGTCATCCGTCCCCAGGAAACTATCTGCTTCCCGATACGAAAGTTAAAGCCCGGTGGAGTCCAGGTCAAATGGCACTCTTTCAGCACGTCCTCATAATCGGTGCGCAGACTCATTTCATTACGGGCATTGTCAAAGCGTCTGGAATTCCAGTCGTCATCAGTATCATGGATATTATAGGCCCAGTCTTTGAATAGTAGTCCGGTAACAAACAGTTTCAGCTCATCATCCGGGTAATATTCCACCTCCAGCAGGGCCTGCGTTATGCCCTGTTGAAACCCTGACATGGTATCATATTTGTCGCCGGCGACTCCAAATTGAACGGATTGATTTACATAGCCCTTAAGTGACAGGGGTCCTCCAAACAGATCGAGCTCTATTGCCGTGGCCTGGCGAGCAAACAGGGCCGAAGCTATGAGCACGAAAATACCGAAAACGATCCGATTATTACAAGACACATGCCTTCTTTTCTTTGATTAGGATAAATCATGCATAATTTTCTCCTTTTCTGTGACCCAATCCATAACGCTTATACGTGTTTGTTGTTCTCGGACAATTATTGCCTCCCTAGACATGATATGCCCGCTCACTTTCGCTACGTAATATCTATGGGTACCGGACTCAATGAACTGTAGACTGGAGGTTTCCGTAAAAGCCGTAAAACTGATAACATATAGTACTCCAACTTAGGGCTTGCTCAACAACAGAATTCATACAAGCGCTTAGTTACATTTTTTCCGGGATGAAAGTTGGTGAAAGATATGTGTGTAATTCACCCCCCTGCACCTTGGACAGAAGTGAAGATATTCATGGGCAAACTTCTGGGCGATCTTACTTAACTGAGGTTCCGGCACATAGAAAACACCGCACTTTTTGCATTCTTCAAGTTTAACTGAGTTTATCTCCCGCTTTGGGGATATTGGGAAATACTTTCGAATACTTATTTCATGGCGAAGATTTGCGGCTTCTTCAGGACAGGTGTTTACACATGATCCGCAAAGGATACATTGATAGTTTGAAAAGCGAAAAAGCCGTAATGGTCCTTTATCAACAGACTCAAGGGTCCCTGTGGGGCAACTTAATTCACATGCGGCGCATCCAGTGCATTTTTTCGCGTTAAGCCTGGCCCCGCAAAAAAGAAATACCATAATAAACAACATGGCCTCGCCACTTAGAATATGGATTGTCCACATATTATTCCCCAGGAGGGGTATGGCGTCCAGGTTGCCATGGGTTAAAAAATATCCGGTTAAAAACGGCATGGCAGTTATAATAATCAAGATGTAGTCTGATATGGCGGAATTTGATCGAATATCTGATGAAATAATATGCCGGAGGAAAAAAAAGGCGGCAAGCCCCAGAAAGATAAGCGTCATCCGGTCAATCAATTCATCCGACAGTGGGGTCCAGTACCACTCAAACCTTGATTCTTCCCATAAGCCGATATGTCCGCTAGACCAGATAGGAACAACAATCAGACATGTGTGGAATACGTAACGAAGGGTTGTATAGATGGGTTTTTTAAGAAAAGCTTTATGCAAAGGCAGAAACGCGCGTCCAAAAATGAGCATAACATTCCTGAATGCGTAATCTTTATGTTTACTATTTTTTATGATTGTATAGCAAGAGAGGGAGACCCTTGTAGCTAGCGCGACAAGAAACAGTAAAAAGGCAACCCACAATAACGGCCCCTCCACAAAAGAATCAAAATTCATTAGTTGTTATTGCTCCTATGTTAATATTCTCCATGGACACCCAAGCCACCTGAATTGGCGGTCGATTTTTTGACCAGCTCAGAGAGGTTCTCTGCAGCTTTTCTCTTTTTGGCTGCATTTATATTGTAAGGCATTGGTCTCACAAAGCTGACGCATGCCGGATCGCCACCACAGCGGTCACATTTGATTACTTTTTTCTCTTTTGTGTGTAAGACGCCAGCTCATGGTTCTCGGGGCCGCTCCAACTCGCTTCATCCACCATCTTAACCGGGGTAAGGAGACCACCATCGGCGGACCACCACTCTGTCCTAGTGCTATCCCCTGCTGTATGGACCACTTTGTAGCAGTTGTACGTCCCTGCCGGTATCGTGACCTTTTCCATCCCCACGACTTCTGCGTTCCACGTTTTGGTTGTTGGGTCTCCCATGCTTGGCGTGGACAACTGTTCATAGG
>CAYSHR010000519.1:0-3272 GCA_964430795.1 uncultured bacterium | reverse complement strand
TCTTATATAACCGTATAACCGGAAGTTGTCAAGAAATTATCATGCTGCTTAAGCGTTGAAAATGCGAATGAAGGATTTATTTCAGAAGTACGGGCAAAAGTAGATCTATTCCTGTGCTGGTATTCCGAAAAGACCGCTGTGTCCGAAAGATTGAATGTTCATCGAACGATTAAAGAAACTTCC
This sequence comes from uncultured bacterium, assembly GCA_964430795.1. GTDB lineage: Bacteria > Lernaellota > Lernaellaia > JACKCT01 > CAYSHR01 > CAYSHR01. The sequence goes on along the minus strand of CAYSHR010000519.1, from coordinate 3,089 downwards.
CGTCAAGGACGACTTTCCAGTCTGTTCGTGTATCAAAGCAAAGCGGCTTGATGTCTCCCATTTTTTGTCCCGATTGCATACATCGGCGGACATAATTCCTGTGGCCTTCCTGGAGGACAAGAAAGACCTTTAACGCTGTTATCTGCCCCATTTTGACAGCGAATTCGTAACAACGGTTGGTGCAAAGTAATCTTTCTAACTGTCTTGAAAAGTTAAGGATACTCCCCTTTTCTTGAGAAGATTCGATAAACAGGACATACCCCTGGGTATCGTCCCATTTTTCAGGAGCGATTAACAGAAAGGAAAACGATAATGGGCAAGATATCAGGGTCTTTTCCAGGCACTTAGAGACAAAACTCTCCTCTAATTTTTCTCCTGCTAAATCGGAAAATTGTCCTTTTCTTCCTATAAAACGGAGTAAAGGTAAATCATGATACCAGCCTTCCACAGTCACCAGATCGCCGATCTCATATCTGTAAAAACCACCGCCTGTGGTTAAAATGACGGAATAGGTTTTCCCGGCCTGAAGCTCCCACAAACAGCGGGTTTCTCTGTCTTCATCAGATAAAAACTCCAGGAAATGCGACGTAAACGCCGGAACACATCCTGATGACCCCTTTCTTGAAGCATCATGTAAAGGAATGGACATGACGCCTTCGGTGGCTAACAATCCTTTGCCTTGAAAATACGTCCTGGGGAACAGGGCTTCTAACCTCCTGGCAGGATAGCGGGCATACGCATCCTTCCATAGAGAGATAAAGGCAAGCGAGGGCCAAATTTTTCCGTAGCGTTCTTCTTCCGGAAGAGCAAGGAGTTTTTCACATTCTCTGGCCCGCGCTTTCATCGGTTTTCTTTTGAGTTTGCAAGGCAGCTCCTCATGTTCAGGGAGTTCAGGAAACCCATTATACAGGGAGGATAATAGCAATTCGGTCTGTCGCTCAAGCTCCTCTAAGAGCACAAGCAGGAATGTCGGACTCCAAATCGAAAGCCAGCGCAGATTTTTTTCTTGTACCAGAAAATAGAGTGTCAAAAATCGAAAATTTTCTATATGGTGAAGCTGCGTAATCCATGACGGAACAGCAAAAAGATGAAACAAAAGCTGCCCTTTCCATCCAAAATAGGCAGAATCCTCCTCAAAACCTGTTTGAACATGTTGGTTTTGAGCCTTTTCCGGCTTTTTTCCCGGAGGGGTAATCATCCAATAGGTTTTACCAAACAGGATATCCGGGAAGTTTCTGGCAACATCAAAAAGCCAGGGAGCAAGCGCCTTTTGAAATTCTCTTTTCAAGGAGTGAGTATAGGGAATGAGCTTCGTTCCGGTTGTTCCTCCGGTGGGATGCAGCAACAAGACGTCTTCAGCGGTTAATATTTGCTGCCGGCCTTTTTGTATTGCTTGAATATAGGGCAAAAACTCCCGATAGCTGCGAATGGGAACCTTTTTTCTGTATGTTCTTATGTCGGTTATCTCGTTGAAGCCGTGTTCTTTCCCGAAAAGGGTCTCCTGATTTTTCCGGAGATATGTGCGAAGAATTTTTTCCTGAATGTTTTTACTCTCTTTGCGAGAAAAAGAAAATCTCAGGCTTTCAGGAAATTGAGAGAGGGCAAAAAGACTTTGCAAAATAAGCGGAAGAAAGGCCATGAGATTTATGGGCATTAGTTAATCCAGCCACCGCTCGTCGTCGCTCCAGGCGACGTAATGTTCCTGAAGACAGACGATGGCATCTCGTGTAAAGCCGCTCTGCGAGAACACAAATCCGAGAACGTCCGTGACCTGTTCAAGTTCCTGTAAAGTCGCCATCTTTTCCAGAAATCGTTGCGCTTCATCTTTCAAAAATTTATAGTTTCACAAACCGTTTTGCTATACGAGTTAAGTTCGAGGCTGAAATTCTGGCTATACAAACAAGTTCATCGCCTTCTGTGTAACCAGGATTGTTGTTAACAAAAAATCGGACATGAGGATTTTTCCGCTTATGGTCGGGAATACGAGCAAGGTCCTCCTGCAACCTGTCTGCTCTGGGCAGAACTCTCACAATCCTTTGCTCTCTGAGATAGAACTCGCCAAATTTCAAGCTGGCAAGATGGTCTATCAGTTCCTGCTCATAGGTGGGAGTCTCTGTTTTCCAGTTAGGATAGAATATTTCAAAGAAGAGAGGCAATAAAAGATACGTTCTTATTCCTTTCGTAAGCAGGAACCAGTACAAAGGTTCCTTCTGATCGTTGAGAATCTTTTTAAACAATCCTGCAAAGACTCTAAACAGTTCTCTCTGTCCCCAGCAGATTTTAGTTATAATTGTATCGCCCGAATACAAGGCATACATGCTGCCGTTGTTCACCGAAAACTCCATCAGCATAAAAGTGGTAAAACCTTGAATTTCCCCTGTTTCATCATATAAGACCAGAACCCCGTCTTTTTCCGCTAAATCGTTGAGAAATTTCTCGTGTTTGACGTTATCATAATGTGAGGTCATTAGTGAAAACATTCTTTCCTGATCTCTCGCAGAGACCGTGGAAACTTCTTGTATTATGCCTTTGAGTTTCATAAAACTCTACATCATCCGTTAGATACTGACCGAACTAAGGTTTCGTGAGAATACCAGGCCAAGATGGACGCCACCTTAGAGGTGAAGCCCATCTGATTTTCACAAAATCTACGTACGCTCAGTAGAATTCATAACAGTCCACACTCCAAATAAGGCAACATATTCTTATCAAGTTTATCGGCGTACTCGCTTTGTTCATCCCAATACACCAGATAGAGATTGCTTTTGTAACTGATGTGAGGTCGTTTTTGCAAGACATCTCGCAAGGGATGTTTTGCGTGAATACCAATCAGAAAAAACGGATAGTTTCTGGCAACAGCAGGAATTGCATTGAGAAAACACTTGAAAATGCCGGGATTGTTGTCTTTGACAGCCCAAAACGAGAGCGTGAAGAAATTCAAAATACTGCCCGGCGCAGGAAGAATAGGCAATCCGAAGAAAGGGAAAAAACGGGAGAAAGGATATAATATTCTCAAGATTCCACTGTAGCCCTGAACGAGGTATTGTTTATAGGATCTTTGATCCCATAAGGCTCCGGCTGCAAGTATC
>CAYSHR010000518.1:0-3279 GCA_964430795.1 uncultured bacterium | reverse complement strand
ATCAAACCACAACTTTGTGATTGCCATCCCTGGCGTCTTTCGCAGTGTAACCGATCTGAATCAGAAATCAAACCACAACGCTAAACCTTTTCGTAAAAGAAAAACGTCGAGTGTAACCGATCTGAATCAGAAATCAAACCACAACTGACGCCGATGACGGCCTGAAGGTTGCCAAAGTGTAACCGATCTGAATCAGAAATCAAACCACAACGCAATAAGTTTCGCGCCTCCAGCCGATTCCTATCTTGTAGGGCTTGGATTTGATGGCAAATACCTCTGGGTAGCGACACAGGGCGGAAGCGGCGTAATCACCAACTACCAGGTAGACATTGAGAAAGATCCTTGCGCCCTGGACATTGATTGCGACGACAGCAACGACTGCACTGATGACGTTTGCAGTAACGGCGAAATAAATGAGGACACCCTTGGCGGTACAACTTCCCAATATTCTGGCGCTACAAGAACCCGGGGAAATCTTTATGAGTGCACCAGTTCCTCTATGGTCATGAGCGTCAGTATGTATATGGACATCGCCACTGCCACTGACGTTACCCTTGGCATCTATGAAGCCGACAGCATAGGCGCGAACACATTCAATCTCATTGCTCAAAAGACGGTGACAATGCCGGCTAATGGTACGGATTGGTATGAAATCGATGACATCTATACAAGGATGCTTGCAGGTAATTATTACTCGATCGTCTTTTCCTGGACCGGAACGGATCTGGGTTATTATAGAAGTGTGATGACCGGGTCGGATCCGGTTTCCTTTGGCAATCGCATGGGTTATCTGCAGGCTGATTCCTTCCTTCCCGATCCGGCAACCAGTGTATTATCTACAGATGCTTATTATCAGAGAATTGTCACTGGAAGCTATGGTATTTGCCAATATGAAAACGGCGCCGGACCATGCACGGACGGCGTGACCTGCACTGTAGATGTCTGCACTGATGGCCAATGTATCAGCACGCCCAACCATGGCAACTGTGACGACGGCGCCTGGTGCACCGGAGACGAGACCTGCGACGCGGTTCTCGATTGCCAGGATGGGGCGGATCCCTGCGATCCGGTAACGGAAACCTGTGACGAAGCGAATGACCAGTGCGATCCTGCCGCTGATGACGATGATGACGACGATGATGATGACGACGATGATGACGATGATGACGACGACGATGATGATGACGACGACGATGATGATGACGTGGCTGATGACGATGCCATAGACGATGACGATGACGACGACGATGATGGTTGCTGTGGTTGCTAGCGTGAAATAATTGTTGATGGAAAATTTAAAGGGGGCGCCGGAGATTCCGGCGTCCTTTTCATTGACGAAGTTACATGCTGATCAACTCATACTGCTCAATGTGAAAAGTTCTCTTCTCTTTAATAATAATTCTCTTGTTATATTTTTTCTCAATATATTCAACTCCCCTTCTCTGTTCGTCATAGAGCAGGTCGGCAATTTCCGGATGAACATTGAGAATGATTGATTTGCTTAAAAAATCCTGCATCTCCCTCTGGAGTTCCCTGAATATCTCACCACATATGGATGATTTACTTTTCACATAACCTTTGCCTTCACAATAAGGGCAGGGCTCGGATAGAACTCTGCTGATATTCTCCCTGGTGCGTTTCCTTGTCATTTCAACAAGGCCAAGCTCCGATATCTTCAATACATTGGTGCGGGCTTTATCATTTTTTATAATTCCCTGAAGTGTATTGAAGACTTTTTCCCGATTGGATTCTCTTTCCATATCAATAAAATCAATTATGATGATTCCACCGATATTTCTCAGGCGAAGCTGATAACAAATCTCTTTTACCGCCTCCAGGTTTGTTTTAAATATTGTATCTTCCAGATTTCTTTTACCAACATAACGCCCTGTATTGACATCTATGGCGGTAAGGGCTTCTGTCTGCTCGATAATAATGTAACCACCGCTTTTTAACCAGACTTTCCGCTGTAGGGCTCGGCTTATCTCTATCTCAAGACCGTATTTGTCAAAGATAGGCTCATCCTCGTCGTAATGCTCTACAGTATAGTTCAGGCGAGGCATATGGGGGCCGAAATAGGAGAGGATTTTGTCATACTCAAACTTATTGTCCACTATCACTTGTTCTATCTCTGAACTGAAAATATCTCTGATAGCTCTCATTATCACATTGAGGTCGGAATGAAGGAGGTTTGGGGCTTTGGCGCCCTTATACCTGTTGTAGATTTTTTCCCAAAGCGCCATCAAAAAGTCGATATCCATTTTCAGAGCTTGTTCACCTTTTCCTTCAGCCGCTGTGCGAACAATAAATCCATATCCGGTCGGCGCCAGAGATTCAATAATTTCTTTTAGCCTCTGTCGTTCCTCCTCATTTTCGATACGCCTGGAAACTCCGATGTGATTTACAGTGGGCATCAATACCAGATTGCGACCGGGGAGGCTGACATGGCTTGTTATCCTTGCGCCTTTAGTGCTGATAGGTTCTTTGGCCACCTGCACCATCAGTTCCTGCCCTTCTTGTAAGAGCTCCTCAATGGTCTGTTCCTGCTGTGCGGGTGGGCCAATAAAATTCAGAGCCGAATCGCCTCTGGATTCCCTTCTTGACAGGGAGGGTTCAGGTTTGAAAATTGACTCTAAATTGTCGATCTCTTCTGTGACATCTGAGACATATAGGAACGCCGCCCTGTCAAGACCAATATCCACAAAGGCGGCCTGCATGCCGGGCAAGACCCTTAGGACTCGCCCTTTATAGATATTGCCCACGATGGTTCTGTCCCGATCCATCTCAATATGAAGTTCGGCCATATGCCCATTTTCTAAAAGAGCGACTCTTGTCTCTTGAGCTGTCACGTTAATTATCAGCTCATTTCCCATTTTTTATATCCTTTTCGCCCGGTATAAATAACAGCTTTACTTCCGGACTGTGGTCTGGGGACACATTTTGGAAGCGATTTCATTAATCATAAATTATTGTTTTCTCTAAAGATATTTTCCGATTACAGATTGCTCTATCCAATGTGTTTCCAATGGCGCCAAGATAAGAACGTTTTCTTTAGCCCACGCCATTGTTCGTGGGGGCGCGGCATGCCGTGCCCTTACCGGCGGCGGCGTTCATCGATAACGGGCAGCGTAGGTAAGACGCCATCCTGCCCGCATTTTTGCCTATGATTCAGTTTATATATACCCCAGATTGATATTTTGGTCCAATGACTTTGAGATCTTATAGTAATCGTTCAGTGACAAGGGAGCAAGGTGGCAGGGTTTGAGATCGGGGGAGATG
>CAYSHR010000517.1:1701-3296 GCA_964430795.1 uncultured bacterium | reverse complement strand
CAGGTCATTCGGCAGAGGGCCTTCCAAAGATCCTGGTGAATTCAACTATCCGTCCGGTGTTGGAGTGGATTCGAATACGGGTGATGTTTATGTGATGGATAAATGGTTTCATAGGGTCCAGAAATTTGATGCCGATGGTAATTATTTAACAGGCTGGCAGAGTTCCGGGGGACTGGGAGTGGCAGTGGATCCGGTGAATTCCTGGGTTTATGTTGCTTCCCCGGATAACAATAAAATAAGAAAATATGATCAAAATGGTCAGTTGCTTATCGAATGGGGTGGTTATGGAACTGGCGATGGGGAATTCAATAAGCCGAGAGACGTGGCTGTTAACCCATCGAATGGAAATGTCTTTGTAATTGATTCTTTGAACTCAAGAGTCCAGGAATTTGACGGCGGCGGCATCTATATTAAAGGATGGGGAGGAACTTTTTGGCGACCTTACGGTATTAGTATTGATCCAACCGGGCAGTACATATATGTGGCGAATACCGGGGGAGTTAATATTCAGAAATATGACATTAATGGGAATTATTTAGATACATGGGGTTCAGCGGGGAGCGAACCGGGTGAATTTCGGTGGCCGAGAGGAGTTTCCGTGGATAATGATGGAAATGTCTACGTAGCAGACACGGATATGGAGCGAATTCAGAAATTTGATTCAAGCGGTAACCTTTTGGAAGTGCTTCAAGGGCCGCACGATTCGGAGCACGGTCCTTTCCACCCCCGGGCGGTAGACATAAATCTAAACACGGGCAAGATTTATGTGGCTGCAGCCTATGCGCACAGGATAGATCGTTTCTCGGCAGAAGGGGACTATGAATTATCCTGGGGTCACCATGAAAAGGATGGACCGGTCTTCAATCAACCCAAACGTATAGCAGCAGATATGAACACAGGTCATATTTATTTGGCTGATACGGGGAATCATTTAATCAAGAAATTTGCATGTAATGGGACATTCGAAAGGCAATTTGGCGCTACCCCATTTGTTGACAGGACGGAAAACAGCGTTACTTTTCCGCGCACTGTTTCAGTGGATGGAGAGGCAGACGTTTGGGTTTTAAACGGAGGAACGAACCACCCGGATGATCCAACCTGGGGAAGTGACAAATACGTAAGACAATTTAACTCTGACGGGCAATATGTTTCAGGATTTGCAAACGAAGATTTCTCCGAAGAGATGCATGGGTTGGCAATTCACCCATACACAGAGGAAGTATATGTTGTAAATACTCGGATGGACAAATTAATGAAATTCAACTCCTCAGGAGACCTTTTGTTAGAATTCGGGTCTTCTGGAGATGGGCCCGGTGAGTTCGACAACCCGGCGGGGATCGCATTAGATGTTCAAAACCAAGTTTTTTTTGTCGTGGACACCGGAAATCAAAGAATCCAGAAGTTCGAGCATGATGGAACGTTTGTCATGCAGTGGGGAAACGCGGGTAGCGGCTCTGGAGAATTTAATTTCAATGCATATAGCGGGGTCGCAGTTGATGTATTGGGAAACATTTACGTAGCAGATTCCAAAAACCACAGAATCCAGGTATTTGATTCGGCGGGTGGGCATTTGGCACAAATTGGTGCCCATGGAT
>CAYSHR010000517.1:0-1601 GCA_964430795.1 uncultured bacterium | reverse complement strand
ATCCAGGTATTTGATTCGGCGGGTGGGCATTTGGCACAAATTGGTGCCCATGGATCGGGCCCGGAGAAATTTACCTGGCCTGCTTCTGTGACTGTCTTTCGTGACAAGCTCTTTGTATTGGACACCGGGAGCGGTGAGGTGGAGATGTATCTCCTTTCATACCCTTTTTTAGCTGACTTGGACAGTGACAGTGACGGTCTGACTGATGATGTGGAAATTTCTCGGGGCACAGATCGCAATGACTCAGATACTGATGATGACGGCATGCCCGATGGGTGGGAGGTAACCTACTGGCTTAATCCAATAGTGGATGACGCCCAAGAGGATAAGGATGGGGATGGCTGGAGCAACCTTAAAGAATATCAGCGTGGGACCGAACCGGATAACGCTGACTCCTATCCACCAAAAACCATGCCGTGGATACTGTTGCTGCTTCTGGACGACTAATACGTTACTGGAGACCATTTTGAACGTTGGAACAGGTCAATGGTGACGCAGGGCCGTATAAGGTTAAGACGGTCAAAGTTGGGCTGGTGGTCCCAAGGCAGATATGGGGGAGTCAAAGAAACATAATAAGGGCGTCATGGAATGTCAATTTACTCTGTTGAAAAAGAGAAAAACATTATGAACTTTTTGGCAAAGGCTCGTGGTAGGGTCAAGCAAGTATTGATCGAGAGCGTCACCATGAGAAAAGTGACAATGCCTTATGAGCTGAGAAGAGCAGAGAAAGTTGACGCTGCCTTGGAATGTATCAGGCAGAGATGGCCTGAAGCATTTGATACAGTAAATGATAATGATGATCCGGTCTTCATTTTGTCAGCTGGATGGCGTTCTGGGTCAACACTGTTACAGCGTCTGGTAATTTCCAGTGGGGAAGTTGCTGTTTGGGGAGAGCCTCTTGGAGATGCGGCAATCATACAAAGGCTGGCCATATCCCTTGCATCTCTATCATCCAATTGGCCGTCTGATACATATTTTGAGAGGGATCGAAGTCTGCTATCATTGTCCAATAAATGGACTGCCAATATAACGCCACCGATATCCTGTTTAAGAGAGTCACACAGGGCCTTGTTAAAACAGTGGTTAGCGTACCCTGCAAAAGAGATGTATGGCGTGTCAAGATGGGGTTTGAAAGAAGTAAGGTTGACGATAAACCATGCAAGGTATCTCAAATGGCTCTTCCCCAACGCACGTTTTCTATTTATTTACCGTAATCTGTTTCATGCTTACAGATCATGGAAGGGAAATGTATGGGGTTGTTCATGGCCTGGTTATTTCTCTTGGTCGCCTGTTGCTTTCGCTCGCCACTGGAGACTTCTTGTTGAAGGCTTCCTAAATGGCTATAAGGATGTTGATGGTCTGCTTGTAAAGTTTGAAGACTTAATTGCGGGGAATTTTGATCTTTGCAAAATTGCGGACCACATTGGAGCTAAGAGCCTTGATCCATCCGTCTTGAGTAAAAAGATAGCTGGTATCCCACGTGATAGAAAAAAGGGAAAGCTAAACATTTTTGACCGCATAATACTCTCAGTCATTGGGGGGCGCGTGCTAAAAAAATTAGGATACAGATAGGAACCTTTGTTCCTTTTTTTTGTGTCAAG
>CAYSHR010000516.1:0-3317 GCA_964430795.1 uncultured bacterium | reverse complement strand
TTTTATTGAGGCGACTTTGAAGATTTTTCCTTCGTTAATATGAATGTAGATGTCGGTTTTGTTATCTTCTTTCCATTTTGTTGAAGGATTTTTTATTGAGACCTTGGCGTTAATATATCCCAGGTTCATATAAGCGGCTCTTATTTTCCTCTTCCACAGAGGAACCATGTTTTCGTGAAAGTCATCCCCCGCGGAAATTCTCAGAATATCGGTTACGATGTCGGAATGGCTAAGACCCTTGCTGCCGGTTGTCTCGATATCCCTTATCATGTACATGGGGTAGACCTTGACCTCAACGTCAACCTGCCCGTCAGGTAATGGTGTAGCTTTGATAACAGGCTGCTTGATGGTGCCAACCAGATAGATCCTGCGGATGGTCGTTCTGACCCGCCAGCGACTAAGACCTTTGCCCACTTTTATTTTCGTGGCGCTTCTTATTTCCGACTCTTTCATATATTTGGGAACTGTGTAGATGATTTTCCTGACTTTCATACCCCAAAATCCGGCGTTGTCATCAATCCGGGAACTTTCAAAAGTCGGCGGACTATCAAAAGTCGGCGGACTATCACCGGATGTATCTTCATCACCGGCAAAAGCGGGGCGGGAATCGAGCGCTAAAAAGATAAACCCAAGCAGAAGCAATAGAGCTGTAAGCGACCTGTTGGCCGGGATGTTTTTAATAAGATTAATCATCTAAAATCGATCTTCACTTTAAGGCCGGTTCCAAAAGCGCCAATAGAAGGGGCGTCCTTGTAACCTTCCAGGTTATCCCAATTTCCTAGCAAACCAAGATTGCGTATAAAAATATATTCCGTTTCCGCTCCAAGGGTTGGCTCTGTTATTCCTCTATAAATTGAAAGGTATAAGTCTTTCTCAACTTCAGTCTTGATTTTAAATCGCGGCACACCGGCCACCGAATCAACCCCCAGTTCAAATCCCGAGTCCCCTGTAAGGCCGCTGATCTGGCTTCCAAGAAGCTGTTGAGCCGCCGCGGCGGCGACTTCCTCGCCGGCAGCCGAAGATTCGGCCTGGAAGGCGTCGTAACTGATTCCAAAAGCCAAAAGAGTAAAGATGTCTCTCTCGGGCATCGGCGGATCTGAGGTAAAGGAGATAACCTGCCTTGAGGGATTACCGGAAACAATTACAAATACCCTGGTATCTTTGACCACGGTTTCAACATTGAAGTCAAAGTTCGGCCAGATTCGGTCAGGGTCAATAAAAGATATGACACCTCGGGTGATTTTAAAATCATTCTTGAGGACTTCAGCTTTTCCCTTGAGAATATCTATATTCCCCTGGAGGGCCGGAGCGATATTTGATCCGGAAAACAGTAGATCGAGCTTTGCCTCGATATCAGCTACGTTGTTCTGGAATGACACGTCCTGATCAGCCCGTATGGCGATATTAAAAAAGACGTTCTCCTTCTTTTCCGAATAGGTAGCCGACCCCGAGGTCTCCTTGGGTTTATCAAAAGACTTGAGGATGTCAAGAATCTCGATATCGTAAGTTACGATTGCCTTGGCGATTACAACTTCTCCCCCTACGTCAAAGCCGCCCCCTGCCCTGTCTGTGACAAAGATATCCACCTTGTCAATTTCAGTCTCAAGGAAATGATCGATTCCGGATTTGATCTTCCTGAGCTTGAGCACAAAATCTATATCCGGCGGTTTCGGCTCTTTCGCCCCTGAAAGATCAAGCACAACAGTGCCTTCCCCTTTCAGGGTGCCGCCACCGATTTTGGCGCCCATTTTATCCACGTTGAGCTTGCCGTTGGCCAGGGTAGCCACCATGCTGAAGTTTTTTATATCCGCTGGGGAATTCTGAACATCGAAAGCCCCGTTTTTGATTATGATTCTCGCTTCGGCTTTTGCCGGATCAAAGGTGGCGGGAATGGAACCTTCAAGAAGCAACTTTCCTTTGCTTTCGGCCAGGATCGGGACAAATTCCTTTGCAACGTTCAGGTCCACTTCACCATCCAACCAGAAACCGTCGCTGCCCCCAACATCTCCCTTTTCAATGTTAATGGCGACCCCGGTTCCACCAAGAGCAAACTGGTCAATGTTTATAGTTGAACCTTTTAAGTGAACCAGGATTGGCGCCGTATTGCCCGCCTTGTTCGCGTTTTTGACAATAAAGCTGTTCTTTTTGAAATAAATCTCGTCAAAATTGATTTTTACAAGGGCGTCCCCAAGGGTTTTTAAAGAGCCCGAAAGATCAATTTTTCCGTTAAGCCGCCCCTCGACTATATCCTTTTCATCTTTGGAAGGGTCCTGGTCGCTTTTCAGGCTTCCCAGGAAGCCGGAGAAATCAAATTTTTCGAAAACCATGTTCCCTGTCATTGACTGGTCGCCGGAAAGGTCGGCTTTGGCGTCAAGGCGAATAGCGCCGAATTGCCCGGCCTCCTTTATAGTCTCTTCCATATCAACAGGCTTGGTAAAATCCTCAGGTTCCTCCTGGTCCGAAGGAGTGTCCGGCGGGCTTGGCGCGTCAATGTCGTGGCGAATAATCACCCAGCCATCGCCGGTTCTGATTCGCCTGGTTTTCTCTATCCAGCGATTAGCCAGAAGATCTCCATGAATTGTAGCCACCTGGTTTTCTATGTTGGCTGTAATTATAGTGTCGCCAAGAATATATTGATCGTACCTGGCTCGACCCAGCTTGATCTTAGCGGCCACCTTCGGCTCTTTTATTGTCCCTGAAACGTCGGCTAAAATATCTATGTCGGCTGGAATAGGCAGATGATCTATCCATACATTATCGCTGGCCTGTTCATTTAAGTTTGTGGTTCTGAGCTTAAGCTCAACCTCCCCTGAGGCGGGATCAAATTTTCCCTTGGCTGATATTACAGCCTCCAGCCATTGATCTTTTGGAACATCCTTTAAAAGAACATCTTTTCTGGCATGAAAATCTTTTCTTGGCGGCGCCAGTTTTGTGATCTTGAGAGTATCGAGGTGGATAATTCCTGAATCAAATCTTGAATCGAGCTTTATGGATTTTACCTTCTCTTTAAAGGCGTTAAGGTCAGAAACATCAAGATTGATCTTGCCGTTCAGATTATCCACCGGGCCGGAGACATCCATTGCCAGGTTTAATCCTCCAGCGATTTTCATCTCCTTCTGCCCCGCGAGTAAAAGAAAATCCTCTATTTTTCCATCGGGAATTTCGACGGTAGCGGTGACCTTTATTGCCTTGCCGAGATTGGCGTCCCCTTTGACTTTCACTGTTGAGTTTCCCGCTTTTACCACCAGGGAATTAATGGTGGCGTTTTTCCCCTTCATTCCCAGGGCGGTCACCCGGAGAAGGTGCGGAGGGAGCCG
>CAYSHR010000515.1:0-3322 GCA_964430795.1 uncultured bacterium | reverse complement strand
TGCTCACCTTGACGCAACCACGGTATTGAACCGTGCGATCGCCGAGAAGGGCATCTACCCTGCCGTAGATCCACTGGACTCCACGTCCCGTATTCTCGACCCACGCATCATCGGTGATGAGCACTACGCCGTAGCGCGTGGCGTTCAGCAGACGCTGCAGGCGTACAAGAACCTGCAGGACATCATCGCCATTCTCGGTATGGATGAACTCTCTGAAGAGGATAAGCTGGCGGTTGCTCGCGCGAGAAAGATTCAACGCTTTTTATCTCAGCCTTTCTTTGTTGCCGAGGCATTTACCGGCACCCCCGGCAAATACGTCAAATTGGCCGACACCATTATTGGATTTAAAGAGATTCTTTCCGGTAATCTCGATCATCTTCCAGAGCAGGCCTTCTACATGTGCGGCGCTCTTGATGAAGTGTTTGAAAAAGCCAGGAAGATGGGCGTCGAGGTTTGATAAGGAGCATATAGATGACCGACACACTAACATTTGAATTGGTCACGCCCCTTGGCATACATGAAGCCAAAGAGGTCAAAGAAGTGGTGATTCCCGCGGAATCGGGAGAGATGGGGGTATTGCCCGGGCACGATGTCATGATTGTAAGCCTTGGAATCGGCGCTCTGACTGTGATTGGAGCAAAGGGCAATGAGATTTTCTTTACCGCCAGGGGCTATGTTGAAATTGAAAACGACCACGTCAGAGTCCTTGCCGAGATCTGCGATTCTAAAGATGATGTTGATCTAAAGAGAGCCGAAAAGGCAGCCAAAAGAGCCAAAGAAAGGCTGGAGAAAACACCGGATCAGGTTGATTGGAAAAGAGCCACAAGCTCCTTGAAACGTTCAACAGAGAGAATCCGCATAGCAAGAGAAATGTAGCCCGCGTTATTTATTTTTCAATTTCGCTTTAATATTCGAAAGCGCTCTATCTTTTTTACCAGCGTATAATTCTTTTTCAGATATTTTTTCAAGCCCGGAACCAGCTTAAGAGATTTATTTGATGGTATAGGCTCCACTGGATTTATGTCCCCCATTGTAACCAGAAAGAACTTTGGCTTTTCGATTTCAAGGCGCTTTAAAAATATTTTTCTCTGTTTTTTTACGTAGCTTTCGCCCTTGCTTCCCTTTGTCATCTTGGATGTGAGCATCTGGTCAAAAGGAACCTGGGTAGCGAAATTTCTATTGGCAAGGACATATATCTGGCATTCGTTTCCCCAGATAACAACGGTGTCCTCAGGGCGGGAGTGTTTTTTGATCCACCTGGCTACCTTCAGGCTGATAGCGGGATTTGGATGCCCTTTCCTGTATCGGAAAAACTTCTTGTAATAGGAGCCGGCGGACCTCTTGCCCATATAGACCGGCAGTTCGGCTCGGACGTATTTTGACCTGGTAAAAGTGTAGTTTAGAGAAAGAGCGAAAAAATAGAGAAGGACCAGCGAGACCGCGACCAACGGAACCGATGTCTTTCTGAAAGGAAAGTAGTTTCCCATTTTAAAAGTCTGGTCAAGAAAAATTCCGGCAAAAAGAAACAGGGTTACAAGCCATGGTTGGGCATGATAACCCATGCCCTTGCCTTGTATAAAATAGCCTGCCAGAAACACCAAAGCCGGCGCCGCGATCCAGAATCGTTTTTTAAAAGACGTTGAGAAAAGAAAAATAACGATTCCGCCATAACTGGAAATAAAAAGGAACGAATTATGAGTCTGTTTTCTTGACCACGAATGGAAAAGGCTAATGAAAGACTTTTTCGCGACGGACATATACGCCGGACCAAGGGAGGTAAGGCAATAATAGGCGTCTGTGAGCCCTCCACCCAAAACCAGGTGAATAAAAAGGGGCAAAAAGCCGATTAAACCGCCGAGGGTAAAAAGAAGAGAATCTTCAATTAAAAAGAGAATTTTTGATCCGGTGGCGGTTTTTTCTTTTTTTAAAAGGAGGCGCCTTATGGCAAAACCCAGAACAAGCAAAAAGCCCACAAGAATGTAAATGGGTTTGAACTGGGATGCGATGGCTGTTAACGCGCCCGAGGCGATAATAAACAGTCTGCTGTATTTTTTTCCTGGTTTTGCCAATAGGGCGCACCATGTAGCGAAAAAAATCCAGGGGATGGCAAGGAAATCTTTTTGCGCGATATTCCACCAGCCTATTTTTGTGGGCCACAGTATAGCGAAGGCCAGGCTCGCCCAGGCGCCGGCCCACTTTGTATAACCCTTCCCTAATAAGAGATAAAATGAAAAAATTATCAAAATTCCGTTGATAACTGATACCAGTATCGGCGCCATAGCCGGGTCGTTCACAAACAAAAGAGCCGCCCTGTAAGCAAAACCGGCGCCTGGAAGATTGAAATGCAGAAAGTCCGTGAAAAAAGTTTTACCCGCCGCCATGCTTTTCGCGGCGGCCAGCCAGACTCCCTGGTCTCTCGCGATGGGAAAAACCGTCAAGGGCAGGTGGAGGGCCGAAAAAATAATCGCTGAAAAAGCCACTACTATTTCAGGGCCAAAACGTACGGGAAATGATCTGGAGAAATTTCGGGTCAAAAGATACTTATTTTTATGCTTCATGCTGTTACAATAAACTAATATCCCTCTTAATCATCCAGTACCTTCCGAACTCTTTTTGCCAGATCATCAATGTTAAAGGGTTTCTGGATAAACTCCATCTCCTTTTCCAAAACCCCATGATGGGCGATGACATTCTCAGTGTACCCGGACATAAACAGGGCTTTTAATTTCGGTCTCTTTTTCTTTAGTCTTTCATAAAGATCCCTGCCGTTCATACCCGGCATGATCACATCAGTAAGCAGAAGATCAATGTCATCGTGGTGTTTTTCACAATAGGCAAAGGCATTCTCCCCGGAACTCTGTTCGATAACATTGTAATCGTACTCTTCCAGAATCTTTCTGGCAAGTCGGCGCACCACACCCTCATCCTCGACCAGGAGGATTGTTTCATTCCCTGAAAGAGAGATTGCCGCCTCCTCAAGAATTATTTTATCGGTCTTCTCTTTTACAGCGGGAAAATAAATTTTGAAGGTCGTCCCTTTTTCGGGCTCAGAATAGACGTTGATAAATCCATGGTTCTGTTTCACTATGCCGTAGACCGTGGCCAGTCCCAGGCCTGTGCCTTTACCATTGGCTTTGGTGGAGAAGAAGGGCTCGAAGATGCTTTCAAGGGTTTCCGAGCCCATTCCCTGTCCTGTATCGGTAACAGCGAGCATGACAAAGTCACCGGGGAATATCTCCGCGTGGGCTTTGCAATAATCATCATCAATGGCTATGTTTTGGGTTACGATGCTGAGCTTACCCCCGTCGGGAATGTCGTCCCG
>CAYSHR010000514.1:0-3322 GCA_964430795.1 uncultured bacterium | reverse complement strand
CATGATTCGAAAAAAGAAAAAGACTCCCCATAAAGCAGGAACGAAAAGCTCATCAGGCAGGCCGCCGAAATCCACTCCGGCATCCGGTCCTCCAAAGCCAAAGCCGAAATCAAAAAGACCAACTTCGTCTTCCGCCAGGCCGGTTATGAGGGGATTCGAGGGACATAATCAATCCGGCTATGAGGAGAAAGAAAGAAAATCATCTCAGATGAAAAGACCCGCTACTGGGAAAAAGAAACCTGCCGGAAAAATGAAACGCCCCACTTCGACTACGAAAAAACCCGGCGCCGGCAATAGTAAAAGGGGCGGAAGAAAGAAAAAAACAACATCCATACTTCATTTGCTGGAGGATGTTCTAACAGCGGGGGCGACAATTTTTCAAAAAACCACCCTCCCAAAACGAAGAAAATGAAAAACGGCAACAGGTTTCAACCTCCAGCGGAAGAAAACATAAAACTTGAGCTTATGGTTCACCAACCGGAAAAGCCGGAAAAGGAGAAAAAACATAGGGAACCTGAGCCTACATTTAAAAATTTGAAAAGCAAGAAAGACCAGGCCGCGAAACTCGAAAACAAGGCACAGAACAGAAAAGCGACAAGGCGAATAATCTTTTTCGTTCTTCCACAACTGGCCCTTCTTGCTTTTTTGGTTTTTGCCGGTTCTGTTTTTATGAACGATCTGTTTTTTCAGGGCGTATGGAAAGGAACAATTACAGACGAGAATGGCAAAAAAGTGGATATAAAACTGATTTTAAACCGGAATTCAAACAGGATAGACGGCGCCGCTTATATAATTCTTCCAAAAGGAGAATCAATATTATCCATTTCCGAAAAATCATCCATTCCAAGAGTTGTGGACCAGGTCATGTCCAGTGAAAAAGGATATATTCTCGGTTCTTTTGACAAGGAAAAAGCGGTCTTTACTCTTCACCCGCCTAAAGGCAAAAAGAACACTTACATTACATTTGATGGAACCTTCAGTTCTAAAGACAAGCTGTCAGGACTTTTGACAAATGTCTTTAAGTCCAAAGGAGAATTTACCTTATCCCGGGCAAATAATGAAGATTAAGGTCCTTCTTTTTTTGCTGATGGTTTCTCTTTTCGCGGCTTGCGGTTCTCTGCCCGTTAGAGAAAAAGGCGATGTTGACCCAAAGATAAGAAAGCTGGTTAGCCCTTCTGGCAAAGAGCTCTTTTTTCGGACATATTTTCCATCAAACGCCAACAAAACCCTCCCTCCGCTGCTTCTATTGCCGGACCTTTTCGAAAGCCCAATGGCGTATGATTTGGGCGAAATATCCATGGCAAAGGCTTTTGCCGGAGCTGGTTACAATGTCTATGTTTATGACTGGATTTCCCCTGGATCAAAGGCAATTCCGGATTTTGATCATATCGCCAAGGAGTCTCTGCCCGCCGCTTTTTTTGCGGTAAAAGAGAACTCGTCAGGAAAAAATCCCATACTGATCGGGCACGGCCTTGGCGGCGCCGCGGCTCTTGTTTTCGCGGGAACTCAAAAAGAGGCCGATAGGCCGGCGGCTGTAATCACTCTAGGTTCATGCAGCCGATTTATCATTGACCACAGGGTGGGTAAGTGGCTCGCGGATAAGGAGAAAGAACTCAAAGGAGAAGGGAGAATCATTATTTCCAGGGGCGCGAATATCAAACCTCCCTTTTTAAAATCCCATGAATCCGTTCTGGATGTTCTTCTTGCTAATGACAAGAATCTTGACAGGGCAATAAAGGAAAAATATTACTCCACCGGCCTTGCTCCTGTCTCAAGAAAGCTGGCAAGGCAGGTGCTGGGATGGATCAAGACCGGCCGGACCATGAGCCTGGATGGGAAGACCAACTACAGTTATGTTATCTCAAAGGTGGAGTGCCCGGCACTTTTTCTGGCAGGTAGAATTGACAATGTTGTTGATCCCTACGAAACGATTCTCACTTTCAACTCCATAAAGTCCCGCAAAAAAGAGATCAGAATATTCAGTAGAGTTAATTTCTATAAATCAAATTACGGGCATGTGGGGCTTCTGATTGGACCAAATGCCAAAGAAGAGGTTTTTCCTTATATTCACAAGTGGATTATATCTTTGGATTAGCCCCCACAGGCGCCAAAAAAGTCCTTCTCCATTTCCAGGTCCTGATCCTTCTCTCCATTATCAGGCTCCAAATCATCAACTAAATATGGCGCGACATTTCTGCCAGTGACGGTGATTTCCACCTCTTCGGGAATAAGATCGTCAGGCAGGGTAAAGTTTGACAGTCCATTTGAGTCGGTACGAGTTGTAATTGAAAAATCGCCTTTATATATATGGACCAGCGCGTCTTTCACTGGCGCCCCTTTTGCCATGACTGTAAGGATAAAACCGTTTTTATCCATTCCGGTGGCGGAAATGTTTACCTTGAGTTGGGCGGGGTTTGCCGACCAGACGTTCAGTTCCGGATCGGAAAACAGGTGGAAGTGCTCCATTACCATCTGGGTATAGCCGCCGGGTCCCTGGGGAAAGGCGTTATACATGGCCAGTTTGCCAAATACAGCAGCCGCGCCAAAGGTGGGCAGTTCCAAGGTAAAGTAACCCTCGGCAACTGAGATTCCAAGCTCATCGGTATAAACAAAGGGTGTTCTGCGGCTCGCGGCGAATATCGCGGCTCCGCCGGCGCCATTATCACTTTTGATCCATTTTTCGGCAAAAGAATCATCTTTGTAATCAAAGGCGCCGTTTGAGCAGGCGATGGATGTAATTACAGGGCGCATGCCTAAGTTATCAAGGTCTTTTATGTGATTGTTATCAAGTTCCGGCTCAATACTCTGCCAGCTCTGCTTTGACCCATGCCCAAAGTATGTAATCCAGCTACGCCCTTTCTCAACAGAGGATATGACGTTTTCAAGGGAATTGTTTTTTTCTGAATCAAGGTAATAATCAATATTTTCAAAACCGCCGTCCTCCTCAATGATCTTGCCTGTAACAGATGCGTTATCATCGTCATTTTTATCCGACCCGGAGATCATCAAAGCCGATGAGTACCACTGGCTGTCGTCAAAAAGATCGGCTTTTTCATACTCAATCCCCTTGTCGATTATTGTCCGGGCTTCAGCCTGGTTTTGGGCGGGCAACCTGCCGATTATCACATCAGGAAGATAATCATCCCCTTCCAGGGTCGCGTATATATGGTCAGCGGGTCCGCCGTCAATTCCTGAAAAAGTGGGAATCTGGTCGATGTCGCCAACAAGAAGAACATAATCAACTGGAATTGTGGAACTGAAATATCTCTCTTTAAGGAAAGACTTTATTTTTTCGGGGGTATGCCCTGTTTCGTTAGTAGTG
>CAYSHR010000513.1:0-3324 GCA_964430795.1 uncultured bacterium | reverse complement strand
TCAGGGTTTAACAGGAGCATAATGACATTAGAGATTACATGGATGTTATGGCAATTCATCCCTATACTTTCGCACAGCAATCAAGGCCGGAATGGACATTTGACCTTTTCTCTCTGACTTATCCCAATCTAAACGACTCCATTGATCTGGCTCGCCATCTTCTTGATAAAATCGGGTGCCCTGAAAAGCCTCTATATCTGACGGAAATCGGCTGGCCCGACCTTCTTATCGGCAAAGAAAGGCAGGGTGCCTATCTTGTCCGCTCCATTTTGCAGGCAAGCCAGAAAGGGGTTGAATACTATTTCTGGTATACTTTCTGGGATGGCGACGGCGGCGCGACTATCCCCACAGAGGACGCCTTCGGTCTTTTCACGTGGCCAGGAGATGATCCCGAGGCTAAAGAAAATTATATTGCCTTGTCAGCTTTGCATGAGACTATCGGGGCTCTAAAACCAGCCGGCGATCTTGGACAAGCCCTGGATTTTAAAGAGGATCACCATGCTGCTCTGTTTGGCAACGGCGATAATTCCTGGGCTGTCGCGTTGTGGCACAGCCTGTTTGACATCCATGAAGAAATCACGGTAAAAATACCCTTTCCGCCAACCGTGCGAGGAGACTGGCGCCTCTATAATCAAATGGGCGAGGAGATAGCTACAGGGCAGGTATCAGATTCCAACCTTGAAATTACTATTACCGGCAAGGTCAAATATCTGGTTTTTGAAACAGCAGACTAATTTATCGCCAATTATTTCTCAGATTTTTTTGCTTCAATGATTGATAAAAAAAGGGTGTGAAATTGATGTATCAATGCCACACCCTTAAAAATAATTTTTTTAGTCAGCGCATTCCCACATGGTAAAAGCAAGGTCCTGAGATGTTGTTCCAAGGCCATTCTTAATATCAACCCATCCGGTCCCCACTCCAAAACCGCCGCCGGGGTTAATAAGTAAGGCGTTGTCGCCATTTAATGTATCCGACATCATCCAGTACCACTGGCCATAAGTGGTTTTGTCCAGATCAGGATAGAAACATATCCAATACATTCCCTCAGTCAACACCGGCGCTGAAGTGGCTAATAACTCAACAGAGTCATTTGTCCCATTGAAGGTGACGTTGGCGCTTGGCAATGTCCATACCTCGGACCAGAGTGGAGCGGCGCCGTAAATCGGCCAACCTGAAGGTACATTCGCTGGTAATTTGGTAATTACGTTTTCATAAATGTGAACGTTTAACGAATCTGAATTTGCCAAGGCGCTATTTGATCCGGGAATGAAGAATTTATCAATAGTCCAGGTCTGCCCTGTAGGTACAACAAAGTCGTCAAAGGCAAATGCGTCATAGATGTCATTTGGTGTATCCTTGTTGTAATAATCTTTTTTTTCCTCTTCGCCATTATCGTGCTCGTAATTTATTGTGTCCTCGTCGTCGTCGTCATCGTCATCGTCATCGCAACTGATGATGGTCATTGTTCCAAAAACAAGAACAAGAGCAAAAAGCAACATAAACTATATCTTAAGTTTAGCCATTACAACCTCCAAAGTTAACTGTTGTTCCAAAAGTTCAAGATGCATTCATACCTACCCGCTTACCACGATAATACATATTTTAAGAAAAAATTCAAAACTCTTTATATTTGTATAGTCCATATTTTCCATGATATGCTTTTGCTTTTCTAAAAAGAAGTATTTGTCATAGGGTTATGACCATATGCCTTCAAGGGAAACCGGGACAAGCATTTTAAATCGGCTAATCATTATTACTATCCTGTTGGCCGGCTCTTTCTGTTTTTCTTTGAGTATTCGCGGTGGGGATAAACAACCATCCCAGCTTTGGTTGGCCGACGCGATTTGGCATGATCATACCTTTAAAATAAACAGTTATTTGGAAAAAGGCTTGTTGGGAGAGTATTCGCAACATGGTGATGATAAATACATTCATTGGCCACCTGGACCTGCTTTTTTTGGTTTGCCCCTTTTCGTTGCGGGATCAGCTATTACCAAGGATACCGGCTCATCCCTGGAGGAATTGGTTTGCGGTTGGCCCTCCAGGGCATTGGGACTCTTTTTTTGCATCTGCGGGGCCGTGGCGGTACTATTTCTTTTTGCCGTCTGTCGGGAGGTATGCAAATCAAATATATTGAGCGGATCAATCGCGCTTGTCTTCGCCTTTGGATTTAAGACCTGGCCCTATGCGGCTATTTACAATCGGCATGTTCCCACAGCGACCCTTGTTATTATGGCGACCTATTTCGGGTTACTGGTTCACCGTAATATCAAAGACAGCCCATCACTTTTTGGTTTAGCGCTTACTGCCGGATTGTTGCCTCTTTTTGACTATTCATCATTGGTAATGTGGCCGCCATTGTTACTTCTAACTTGGAAATCATGGGTCATGGCGGTCAATAAAAAACCAAGGCATCTTTTCCTGGCACTAGCCCTTTTTTCCATCGGACCGGTAATTCTTGGAGTATACAATTGGATATGTTTTGGCGCTCCCTGGATTACCAGTTATACAATGTCGGCTCAACACCAATGGTCCCGGACTATTTGGGGAACCTTCAGTGAATCATCAATAGAAGGCCTTTTGTTTCTTCTTTTTAACAATGGACCGATCCCTGAATCAATTGTGCTTCGAACCGGTTTCCCTGACCACTTTCTGGAATATTACCACCGTCAGACATTTATAGGACTATTCAGCTACGCCCCTCTGCTCTGGCTGGCTATACCAGGATTTGTTCTTGCTTTGCTTCAAAAGAACCGGCGCTTGATGTTTACCTGTTTTCTACTAATATTATTTCCAACGTTATTGCTCATGGGAGCTCATAGAACACCTTTTGGCGGTTCCGGTTTTGACTTCCGGTACATCTTCCATGTCACTCCAATCCTGTTTGTTGGAACAGCTTTTTTCTTAGGCACGGTTTTGAGAAAAATCCCGGCTCATAAAACATTTTGGGCGGCAGCCCTGGGTATGTGTGTGATAATACTAGGCATAAAACCGTTTTTTTTAAACATTAAGCAAATTGTTATCCACACTGCCCAAGCAATGAAAGCCTGCCCAAACCTTATTGAAGGTCAAAAAATTCCAAATATTCTGTTTCCCAATCTAAATTACGGGTCATTGACACTTTTTTTTCTGGTTGGGGTCTGGCTGTTGGTTTTTATTTGCCGGGAGGGAATAATCCGCTTATGGAAATTCCTCACCCTGGAAGAGAAGTGAATATGGCGTTACCAGATGTGGGACAAATCCGCTTATTTTGAAAACTCAATAACGTTTGTGGTTTTTCAAAATAAGCGGATTTGTCCCACATCTGGAAACGCCATATTC
>CAYSHR010000512.1:0-3329 GCA_964430795.1 uncultured bacterium | reverse complement strand
CCGGGTATCTCATTTTAATACCGGCGTCAAAAGCGACATCCGTTCCACTAATAAGAACGTAATAGATATCGCCATGATTTTCTTTTTCCTGATTTTCAATAAAGCCGGCGACCCTGTCCATTACTGTTACATTCTCTTTGCGGGATTCAGCCCAAACATTCACATTGGCGAAAGTGTTGAACGTGAAAAACAATGTTGTCCCAAAGAGGAAAATAATGGCCAAAGCGTTTCGCCACTTTGGCGCCCGTGGATCATAAACCGAGGCAAGTAAAATAGTCATTCCTATGCTTGGCAAAAAGAAAAATCTTGGAGTCATAAATGTCATGACAGCCTTAATTTTTATGATCATTATCAATGGCAGAAATGTGATAACCACTAGTGCTGTCCCCAGAAGAAAAAGAGGGTTTATTTTTGTAAAATCAATCCTGAAAAATAGGAGGAAAAACAGAATTAAATAGATTGCCAAAATGGAGTTGCTTCTGGTAAGCCAGAAATAATTGGAAAAGGCTTCTCTCAATTCGAGAAAATACCCAACCGAGAATTTCTCTTTTATTTCTCCCGAATACCCTCCCAGAGAATGAATGATTCCATATCTCCATAATATAAAAAGAACGCCAAGGGTGAAAAAAGGTGTGCTCAGAACAAGTATTTTCTTTAAAACATCTGTTTTTAAACCTGAGCGATATTGAAACATGAATATGGCGCAAATAACCATCACCGCGGGCAGTGTAATCATCATCTCCTTGCAAAAATAGGAGAAGACTCCCGCGGCAATGGCGCCAATATAATAACTCCGTTTGTCCTTTCGAAGATAAGTTAAAAACAACAACAGGGAAACCATATAAAATGTTGATCCGATCAGATCAAACCTGTTTGAAAGCCATAGCACCCCAATGCTGGTTATGGGGCTAAGGGCAAAAAGAGCTGTAGCCAGACCTGAAAAGCGCCTGTTGCCGGTGATGTTAAAAAACACGAAAAATGTGGTGGTTATCAGAACCATAAGAAAAATAATATTGCTTAGATAGTACCCTGAGGCATTGAGACCAAAGAGAAAATAATTCACTTTCCAAAAAACAAAGACCCCCGGTCTGAAAAACGCCCCCATGAACAGATCGGTAAAATAAGGGGTAAATGGATTCCCTATCCTGGAGACAAGATGAAGATGCAGATAGTCATCGAGAAAAAAGTCGGAACCATATATATTTCTATAAGCCAGAAGAGTAAAAAATGAGATGATGCAAACCCATGCGATATTTTTTCTCATTCTCTTTTTCGGGCTGAATCCAAGAGATTTCTTTTCCAGGGCTTTTTCCATAAAATCAACCCTTTCACGGCGACGCGGATATTTAAAACGCACATACTATATTCAGGTCCATACCTTGTCAACAAGGGGATAAAATTCAAAAGTAATCGTTCAGTTACAAGGGGGCTTTTGGGAAAAGCGGGGACATGTACTTGTTACGTGTCCCCAGGTTTTCATATTGAGATCGGGGTACACGATCCCCATTTCCTTAATATCATTGACAATGCAGGCCATTGTTGAGAAATAGGGTCATGTCCCCCGATCTCAAACCTTGCTCCCTTGTCACTGAACGATTTCACTCAAAATAATTTACAAAATCTCAATCAAAGCAAAGGTCTTATCTTTTTTTACAAGACGAGTGTGAACCGCGAAAAACTCCGATAAAATATCCAGTTCCTCTTTGGTAAGGGGCTTTAAAATATAATAGTCATCAAAAAGTATGTGAGTAAATCCCTTTTCCTTAAGCCACGCGGCAACCCCATGGGCGTTTCCTTTTTCCTGGATGACTTTCTGAATTGTAAAAAACTCAAAAATGCTATCCGAGTAGGCCTCCGGCTCCAGATAAAATCTCTTGTTTCCCACCAGAATCAGAAACAGCTTGGAATCATCGGGAAGGTTCCTGTTGATATAAGTATAAATTGGGTGAAGGGGATCAATCCGCATGAGGAATTGGTGACGGCTTTCCTTGCCCGAAATATAATCCCAGGGATTAATATCACTCACATACGCGGCAATGGGCATGGCGCCCAGTAATGATAAAACAGTGATAAAAGAAAGAATTCCGCTCCTGTAATTTACTTTTGCCGCAAGGTTGGATATGGCGGCCATGGCAAGCAAAGGAACAAGAGCTATGGTGGGCAATAAAAATCGCGTCTGCTGGGAATTTGTCAGCCAGAGAACAAAACCAAAAAGTATCGCGATGGAAAAAACTTTTACGAAAACAACGTGCTTTTTCATCTTGAACAAGCCCAAAACAAGCAGAGCAAACAGAGGCAGATATACCCACCCAATCACACCGTCATACCCAAGATATGGGCCGTCCAGATTTTCAAACTTTCCATATCTGACCATGTAATATGGGGCAAGGAGAAACTTCAGAATTCCCTGTCCATAACCATAATCGGAAAGAAGATGAAAATAGGCTTTGTCAAAAAACTCATTCCATTGGTGTTTTCCACCGAAGATGTTGGTAAAATATGGATAGACGGGGTTGCCGGTCTCGATAATATTTTTTCCATACCAGGGCAAAGCGTATAGTCCGGCTACAAGCCCTGTTAACCCTACTTTATAAAAAGCTTTGCCCTGGTTCGGGCTGTTTTTATATGTCGCGATATAGAGCAGAATCATGGAGTATCCCGCGAAATATAATGAAAGATATTTCATCCATAGACTAAACCCGATAACAAGACCGATAAAAACCAGCCCGTTTTTTTTGTTGTTTAATTCCTCATCACAAATGGCCGCCACCGCAGTCAGGGTAATAAAAGCAAGGGCAATGTCGATATATCCCCAGGAAGCCACAATCTGCATTGAAGGTGTAAGAGCGGTTACAAGGGCAGCCACAAGACCGCCCCATTTGAAAAATCGATTACCCAATTTATATGTGGTAAATATCAGCAGCCAGAAAAAACCGTAATGTACAATTCGGCAAACCTCAGGTCTGTCAACCATGAGTCCGATGCCATAAATAAGTTCCATGGCCAGAGGGAAATTTGAGTTTGACAATCCCTCAACAGTGACAAAGGCGCCTTTGGGAATCATCAGCTTTGGAATATAGAGATGATAAATCAGGGTGTCCTTGTAATATGGCGGCAGAAGCGCCAGGAAAAATCCCGGGGCTGTAAGGTTAAAGAGAATAATGGATACAAAAAGAGAATTGGGAGTAAGCTTCTTAAAACTCCCTTTTACAATATTCCTAAAATCATTTCTCAAGTAAAAAACTGATGTCGCGAAAAGCAAAAGAGAGCCGATAAGAACACCAATTGGGCGATAACCATGAAAAATACATAGAAGAAAAAGCAAAGAA
>CAYSHR010000511.1:0-3332 GCA_964430795.1 uncultured bacterium | reverse complement strand
GCGGGGAGTATGGATTCGGACTTTCTAAAAGGAGCAATGTTAAAATCGAAGGACTTTGATTTCGCCATCATAGGAGAATACGAAATACCCTGCGTTGAACTTGCCAAGGCCATAGAGTCAGGGTGCCCAGTTTCCGACGCGCCAGGCTTGTTAATCCGAAAAGGTCAGGATATAGTTCAAACCGGACCTCAAAAATTTATCAAGGACCTTGACGCTCTACCCTTTCCCGCGTGGCATTTATTCTCTCTTGAAGATTATACTTTCATTCCTCATCGATACCGCTTTTCTCCCTTTTACCCATTATTGGCAGGGCGCGGGTGCCCTTTCGCCTGCCTGACCTGCAAAGAGGCGCGCCAGTCGAAAATCACCAATTTCCGGATTCGGTCGGTTCCCAATGTGATGGAGGAAATCCGCTTTGCCGTTGGAAGGTACGGAGCAAAGGAAATTCAATTTTCCGACGCCACTTTCGGCTTGAAGCGAGAATGGGTTTTCGAGCTTTGCGACGCCCTTGAATCGGAAGGGCTTGACATTCCATGGTCCGCTTTGACCAGGGTGGACGTCATGGACCCGGAAATGCTCAATAGGATGGCAAAGGCGGGGTGCTGGAATTTGCTGTACGGCATCGAGTCGGGCAACCAGCGGATTCTTGACATCATAAAAAAGGGTTTCTCTCTGGAACATGCGACCCGAACAATTCTCGCGACCAAAGAGGCGGGTATTTTGACAACCGGTTCTTTTATCCTGGGTCTGCCCGGTGAAACAAAAAAGGATGTGCTGAACACCATCGACTTTGCCCTCAACCTCGATATTGATTACGCCCAGTTTTTTCTTCTGAAACATATCGGGCAAAAAAGCGATTTGGCGCATTGGGGAAACTTCAGCAAAGAGTGGGACATAAGCCCCTATGATTTTCGCGGCCCGGTGTTTATTCCCAAGGGGCTAAAAAGTCTTGATGAGCTTAAATCCCACCAGAAACTGGCCTACCGGCGATTCTATTTTCGATGGTCTTTTATAAAAAATAAACTTTGGGAAATCAGGGAGCCAGGACAGTTTAAAAGGCTTATCACCGGCGGAAAAATTGCCTTAAAAGCCGCTTTTACCAAGTAGCTATGATTCTTGTCAACTTTCGGCTTGAACCTTTTTATTTCCTTTATAATTTTTTCGGCTTTGCAAATACTTGCGAACGGTTTTATTCATTGTTTTTAAGATAATCTCCCTGACCGTCCCGATAAAGTCCAAAGGTATCAGTTCCATAATTTCCTCGACCAGGCGTGTGTCGTAGATGCGGAACAGCCAGGCGTGAAAGGGAAAATTGTCCTTGTAAACATCATATCTGAATCTACGGTAGAGCCGGTCAATCTCTTTGGGAGAAAACTGGGGCATATTTAGAGAGCTCTGCCTGTATACTTTATGTTTTCGTTCGTGGGATTTCATCCAGCCTTCTTTTTTGCATATTCCGTATAGCTCCGTGCCGGGCCATGGATCAAAGACCCATATCTTTGGAGTGGCGCCAAAACTTGGCGAGAAAAAGACCTTGTCCTTGTAAAGCTGCTTGTTGATCCTGAGAGTATCAAGGTGCATCTGGGGAGTCTCATATGGGAGTCCAACAATGTTGGAAATCACAGGTTGTAAATCAATGGATTTCATATAACCGCAAACCTTCATCAACTCCTGGTTATTTTGCTTTTTATGAAGGACTTCGTTGCGGATAAAATCATTTCCCGAGTCAAGACCGATAAAGACCGAATAGCACCCCGCGGCTTTTAACCCGTCTATTATCTCTTTATCAAGGCAA
Source organism: uncultured bacterium (assembly GCA_964430795.1). Taxonomy (GTDB): domain Bacteria; phylum Lernaellota; class Lernaellaia; order JACKCT01; family CAYSHR01; genus CAYSHR01. The sequence goes on along the minus strand of CAYSHR010000511.1, from coordinate 1,537 downwards.
TCCACCCTCGCGAAAATCTCGAATTGCTGGTCGAGATGTTTTGGGTATTGTTCGCAAAACTCCAAAGCCCAGTTTTTATCCCAGGGAAAATTGTCATCTCTGATTGTAACATTATTGAAGTAAAAGGTTTTCGCCAGAATTTTGAGCTCGCCTATGGCGCCCGCCACACTTCTGTTTCTAACATAGACGCCGGTATTGGTTTTTGCAATGTCCCGGTTGCAGCAGAACCGGCATGTCCAGTTGCATCCCCGTCCTAATAATATGTTAAGGGTGTTGTTGTTGGCCTGAATCACTTTCTGTTGATCTGCCTGGGCGCGATCCGGGTAAGGCAGTGAGTCGAGGTCTTTAATAAAAGGGCGTGTGGGATTTTTAATCACCCGGCCATTATCCTTAAACCAGAAACTGGGCGTATCAGTAACATCTTTACCTTGCTGATATTTCTTAAGATAATCGAGCATGGCCATCTCGCCTTCGCCCCTGCATACGGCGTCAACCCAGGGTATATCAAGAAGGGATTGGGGATCAATTATGGCATGGATGCCGCCGCAAAGAACCGGAATGTCTTTATGGTCCTTGAGCATTTTTGTAATGGCCGGGACAAGGGGCGCCTCGCATGTCATGGTGGAGCATCCGGCAATATCCGGATTGTATTTGGCAATAGCCTTTGGCAGCTTTTTCATGTCCCTCTTTGAATGGAGATGAATCATTTTAACGTCAAAGTTTTCCTGCTTGAGAAAAGCGGAAAGGCAAGCGGTGGCGTTTGGAAAGCATCGGGGAAACTGGGAAAGGAGATTTGACGATACAAGCAATATTTTTAAATCTTTTTTCATTTTTCAACCAGACAAAATTTTGAACAATAACCAATGGTGGAATTATACCTAATAATTTAAACAATAACAATGATACGAAAAAGAGCAAAAATGAATACCATCATTGTTCATACCATTTTGGTTTTATCATTCCTACATATTTGGACAATGATAGTTTGCCGCGTGTGGATTTTGAAGGAAGAATCCGGTCCAGAATATAATCGAGGCCGACCCGTATGCTTACCAGAAGCCACCACAAATACATTCGCCGCCTGTATTTATACCGGGAGATGACGCCGCGGATTATTCTTCCCGGGCGCAAGTATTTTCCATTCATCCACCAGACTTTCGCCTCCAGTTCATCACGGCTCATTGAGTCTGTGCCCATAACGGGCGTCATCCAGTCGTACCTGGCGAAATCCTTGATTTCCAACCACCCTTTTTCATTGGCCGAATCCCACATCTTTGTTCCAGGCACCGGCGTAATAGGGTGAAAAGCCGGGTAATCCGGGTCCAGTTTTTCCACATAAGCCAGGAGACCTTCCAGGCTTTTTTCAGTGTCGTTTCTCAAGCCTACAATAAAAGTGGTTTGCAAAAACAGGGAAGGATATTTTTTTCGCATCAGAGGAACGACCCGGTTTACCTGATCCACATCGATGTTATTTTTTTCAAGGGCTTCAAGTTCCGCGCCATCCTCCCGTTCCAGACAAACGCAGATATGAGTCAGG
>CAYSHR010000510.1:0-3334 GCA_964430795.1 uncultured bacterium | reverse complement strand
GGGAAAGCTGGGAGTCATATCTCTTTTAAAAAAATCAGGGGTTCCTCTGGATTTCAAAAACAATGTTGGACAGACCCCACTTATGATCGCGTCCCGGGGGGGGCACAAAACCCTTGTGGAATGGCTGTTAAAACAGAAAGCCAACGTAAAAGCAAAGGATAAATTCGGCGCCGACGCCCTCTATTTCGCCAAGTTGAAAAAACATGACGAGATATATAAAATGCTGCGAAAAGCCGGCGCGAGATAGTTTCTGCCCGGGAACGACCCTTTTTCCCAATCTGGGCTTATCCCTTTTTCAGCACAATTGTTACCGCGAACCCCTGTCCTGAGAGATTTTTAGCGGATACCGAGCCTTCGCACCCGTCAACACATGTTTTTACTATGGCTAATCCAAGACCTGTGCCGCCGGAGTTTCTGTCTCTATCTGTCTCAGGCCTGAAAAAGGGATCAAAGAGATGGTCGATGGCGTTATCAGGAACACCCGGACCTGAATCAATAACCTCGATGCGAACTCTCTCTTTATAGCCTTTGCCGATAATGGAAACAGGACCAAAATCGCCGGCGTATCTTATGGCGTTTCTCGCAAGATTTGAGAGAGCCCTTGTCAGAAGAGCGGAGTCGGCCATAACCACAAGATTCTGTTCCAGGTCCACCTGTATCCTTTCTTCTCCTTTTCCTTCTCTTTCTAAAACTCTGGTCACAATGGGCGCCAGTTCCACCGGCTCCAGCGTGACCTTGTCCGGATTTACCTCTGCCCTGGCAACCGAAAGAAGCTCTCCCACAAGGCGGGACATCTCATCCACTTCCTCCAGGCCGTCTTTGATATATTCTCTCTGCTTGTCATCAGCGGTCTGTTCCAGAAGCTCCATAGCTACCTGAATTCTTGCCAGGGGAGATCGAAGTTCGTGGGATACGTCGCCAAGAAACCGCTTCTGCCCATAAACTAAATGGGAGAGTTTGCCTGCCATGTTGTTGATGGCTTTTCCAAGCCTGCCAATCTCGTCGGACCGCCCTTCTCCAACTCTGGTGTCAAATTTACCAAGGGCGATCATCTCCGCGGCGTGGGTCATTCGGCCAATGGGTCGGGTCAGGTTTCTTACAAGGGGAAGCCAGAGCAAGACGGAAAGGGCGACAATGATCAAGCCGACAATCAGCCAGGGCGTGGCGTCGGAAAATAAACCGTCGCCTCTTTTTGGATCGGACATGATAACCAGAACAAGGGCACCCCTTTTCCCGGCCATGCCTCTTCCCAATCCCATTCTTAACCTTGATCTTAAGCGGGGTTGTTTGTGAAACTTTCCTATATCATCAACAAATCCGGGTATGGGCAGGCCAAGCCAAAATCTTCTTGGCATGGTTGTTTTTACAAGAAACTTTCCTCTTTCTGAAAGCAGATGTGAAACATCTTTGGGCAATCGGGGTTTTTCAGGCCCCGCGATTCTCTCCCCGTTTTTATGATAGATCATGAAAGTTGAGTTATATGCCTCGGTCCATCTTTCCAACACAGAGTTCCATTGGTCCCGGGGAGACTTTTCCAACTCACCGGCGATAAGGTGAACCGCGGCTCGAAGGCGTTCCACGGACTTGCCTCTAAACGCCGATTCGGGGTCGTTCCTGGCCTGGACGAAAAAAACCAGAACGGCCGCCCCGCTTATGAGGGAAAAACTGAGGAGAAACCAGAGAATTATTTTCACAAAGAGGGAAAATCGGGGGCGCATCAATCCTCCTTTGATGGGAGCATGAACATGTAGCCCGCGCCTCTGATTGTCCTGATGAAACAGGGCGTCTTTGGATCATCCCCGAGTTTTTTTCTAAGTGACGATATATGGACATCGATGGACCGGTCAAAAACATCGTAATCCCTGCCGGCGATTTCATCAAGAAGATGGTCTCTGGTAAGGACCCGGCCCGCGGCTTTTAGAAGGATAAAAAGAAGGTCGAATTCCACAGAAGTAAGCTGGAGGTTCGATTGGGCCAGGGTTGCGGTTCTCGCCCCTGAATCAACCCGCAACTCGCCAACCTTTACTATAGTTTCGCCTCTCTCCTCAGGCTGCTTTGCCGCCGCCTCAAACCTCCTTGTTATGGCCCTTAACCTTGCCAGAAGTTCCCTTGTGGAGAAAGGCTTTGGCAGGTAGTCGTCCGCGCCCATCTCGAGCCCTACAATCCGATCCGTTTCATCGCCTCTGGCCGTAAGCATCAGGACGGGCACGTCTTTTTTCCCCCGGATATTCTTGAGAACCTCGAAGCCGTCCATGCCCGGCAGCATTACATCAAGGATAATGGCGGTGTAATCCTCGGCTAGAGCTTTTTCAAGGCCGTCGGCGCCGGTATAAACACAGGTGGTCCTGTATCCCATGGGCTCAAGGTAGTCGACAAGAAGTCGGCAAAGCTTTTTATCGTCATCGATGATAAGGACCTTTGTCATGATCTTTTCCTCTTTGGATGCCATATTCCGCTCCTTGCCCTTTGATTATACTTGTTTCGGATAATTTGAATGTAAAGAAAAGTAAAGTAAATTTGCAAATCTTTTCAAAATAAACCTTGAAACTTAATCTTTTCTTTACGTTAAATGTCTATATTAAAGACATAAAAGAAAAGGTGGGGATAAAAAATTAACCCCAGAACAACAATAGGAGGCAAGATATGGAAAGAAGAAAAAAGATCAGAAACATGGTAATGGCTTTGACTCTCGCCCTATTTCTCTTACCGGCGATTTCCGCGTATGCACAGGGAAACGGTGAGCGCGGTAAGGGTATGAGAGGGCAAGGCAGAGGCGGTGGCGGCTTTGACCGGAAAATGGGTAGAATGGCCGAGCACCTGAACCTCAACCCTCAGCAGCAATCCCTCTTTGATAACATGAGAAGCACCAGTAGAAACTATATTGAAATCCAGAGAAGCAGTAGACGCGCGCTTCGAAGCGCCTTTAAAGAGCAACTGAGCCAGGAAAATCCCGACTTTGAGGCCGCGGCCAAAGAAGTTAAAGCCGAGTATGGCGACAAGCTCAAAGTTTCATACGAAAAAATGGTGGACGCCGGCGTAACCTTCTATAACAGCCTTAGCGCCGAACAGCGCCGGAATATGGTGGAAATGAGAGAAAAACGCGGCGAAAGAGCGAGACACCGAAAAGGCACCCGGGGTGGTGGCGGCCAGGGTTATGGCAGAGGCGGGTATTAACCAGCTATTCCGGGGACACAATACTTATCTCGGCTATTCCGGGGACACGATACTTATCTCAAAAAACAGTGGGGGTGTAAGAATAGTTTTCTCTTGACTTCCCCGTTGGGACACCCAATACGAAAACTCAGATGATGATAAAAAAGCCTCTGGATTCTGA
>CAYSHR010000509.1:0-3338 GCA_964430795.1 uncultured bacterium | reverse complement strand
CGTCATCGGTCTGACCAAAAGCCATTACTGATCCAAGGGAAAAGTAAAGAACGAAAACCAGAAGAATGGTAAGTAGGGGTTTTTTTGATACAATCATTTTTTATCTCCTCCAAGTTCCAAGTGAATTTAGAAATACATTATAAATTTATCCATTGTAATCTTGTCATATAAACCGTAACCCCGGAAACAAAGTAATCGATCTGTTACAGCGGGGCAAGGTAAAAAAACCAGGGGACATAACCACATTTTTCCATAACATGGCTACTGTCGATAAAGTCAGACAAATCAGGATCGTGTCCGCCGAACTCAAAACGGACAAAACAACTCCGGCAGATCCTTGTCGGTCGATGCCATAAAGCCCATGAGATAGGCTCCGGACCAGAGCGTCATCCCACTGTCGACCATCAGCGAAAGACGCCCCTCCTCGGGCATCTCATCGGCCCAGGTAGTCATGTTCCCCAGCACGGATACTTTGGAAGCCAGCAAAAAGGCCAGACTCAGGTCGACAAGAAGGCGGTAGTCTTTTTCATTCAGCACCGAAATGTCAATCACCTGCCAGACATTGGCCCCAAGCTCTATCAACCCCTCCGCGTTCTGTGACAACAAAGCCATCTCCTGCCATCGGGGGTTGGGTGGAGCAAGAAGATTTTCCAGAGCCACGTCATAGCGATCCAGAAAAGGCAGATCAACCTTGGCGCTTTCGCAGTCCAGAAGTTGCCCGCCTTCGCACTCAAGCCAGTCGTCCAAATAGGGCGAGCCGGAAGGCGGATGTTCTATAATCTGCTCCAGGTATCCACGGTTATAGGCATAAATGTAAATCAGCGAAAAAATATGACTGTATGCCGCGCTCTTTACCTCATCATCTTCGCCGGTTTCAACAACTTCGCTCTGTTGACTGGTAAAAGAGACAAGGAGATTAAATATCCACCTGACCATGTCAAAGGAGTCTTTGGAAAAATCATCGCCATGCTTTTCAGGATGAAGGGCGAGCCTGAGCCAGACCCCACCAAAATATCCCGACACATAAAGGTTTCCCAGCAGAACCTTGTTTTCCGGCTTTGACCGCCCAGTGTCGAAAAACAGGTCGAAACTGCCCATTGGCAACCAGCCAAAAAAGAAATCCTCGGATGATGGCTCGGAATTCTCGTAACAATACTCAGTAGCCATCTCCTCGATTTCATCTAAATTTACCTGGAACGCGTCATTTGCCCAGAAGGGATATGAAGGTAAAATGACCTTGGCTCTCTCAGTTTCCCCATCATCTTTCCGGTCAACCGCCTCCACCAAAACTTCGGGGCGACTCCCGTCGTGATCGTTCAATCCGATATCATCATCGTCGTCATAATCTCCGCATCCCAAAACGAAACAAAAACTGAATATAACCGGCGCCAAAATCAGCACCATTCGCAAAAACAATTTTCTCATGCTCTTTTCCAAAGTCGCGCCATCATTCATAAGCCGCAGCATCCTTTGTCGTCATCATCATTTTGATTATCGTCGTCATCGGAGTCATCGTCATCATCGTCATCGTCGTCATCGTCGTCATCGTCGTGGTCAATATCATCATCCACAGCATCATCGTCGTCCACAGTATTGTCATCGTCATCATCATCGTCGTTCGTGTTGAGAATGTCTCGAAAATCCGGGATGCGATGAAAGGTCATGAAGTTCGCGTCATGATAGCCGTGGGGAAACATATCCAAGCCCCCGGGAAAGGCTGTTCGGGAAACAAAGATGATGTCGTCGCCTTCAATCAGCCAGTCTATGTACTGCCAGGCGTGAAATAAAATATCCCAATGCTTGAGAATCACTCCTTGGACTGCCCAGTTTCGAAGATCCGGCGAAGAGGTCAGGTATAACCGGTTTCGCATGGCGTAAGGGCGCCGCTGCTTGCTCACCAGGGACCAGTACAAACCTGATAATTCATCATAGCGAATCGTAAATTTCACGCCGCCGCCGGGAAAGTCGAAGAAGTCCTTTTCCGGGTTAAAGGAAGCGGTCAGTCCATCCGGGCTTATTTGGATCATGGCCGCTGTATCGACGGTTCCAATAGAAGGGATGAGCCCGGCTACACGAAGAATGTTGACCAGGCTCCCATCGGGAGTGATCACCGCGTTGCCCTCCAGCCAGCCGGTTCCGGTCCAATTATATTCGTCGTGTGAAAGGCGGTTGGTGCTCGTCCAATTCGAAGCTGCGAGGAGGTCGGCATTTACAGGAGCCGACATCATAAACGCGCGAAAATAAAATCCCCAATTTCCCGGATCCTGCCGGTCCTCCATCCCTCGCCAGACGCGACCATCATGAACCACAACAGGCACAGGCGCCGTATGATATCCCCCATCTGGAAACAGGATACCTGTATTCTGGTCTTTGGCTTCGGTCCAAGTGTATCCGCCGTCATCGGACCGATGAATAACGCATTGGCTGTTTCCTCCACCACCCGCGACGCCTAATAGATATAGGGCGTTGTTATTATAGAAAAGGGATGCCCAATGCAAGCCTTCAACTGTGGAGATTTCGACCCAGTTCAGCCCACCATCTGTCGATTCAAGTAAAACGGTGGCGTTTCCAGGTGGCGGTCCCGGACCGCTTAAGTCATGAGCCGCGACGTATGTCTCATTTGGCAGTATCGCTATGGCCGGCGACTGTAGATACACATTCGCGGGGTCCGGGCTGTAATCGATCACCACGCCGGGGATGTCAACGGGCTCCGTTGAGAACTGCCATACATCTCCAGTGGTTATGGTGGCATCTTGAAATACCGTGTCAACCCGCCAGTAGTATGTAACATCAAACTCCAGAGCGACAAACTCAAAACCCGGGGGTTGAGACGCTGAAACAACGCCTCCATGAGTAGGGGTGCCGTACGGATCTTCGATAACCGCCTGGTCCTGGTCCAGGGACACTTTGAAATGATTCACAGGAGACTGGCTTGGGACAGGCGGCGTCCACCAAAGCAAGACAATTTCAGGATCGATATATACTTTTCCGTCGGCCGGGACCGGGTCGGTGGCGGGTAAATAGGCTTTATCCTTGGGTGTCACCGCATAAACAGAAGCTTTGACTATTGTACTTCCGCCTGGGCAGACTATCCAGGCAAGAACGCTTAATATCAGTAGTGTGGCTCTACCTTTCATGTCCATTCCTTTATCAACACCCGCATCCATCGTCGTCGTCGTCATCATTTTGATTATCATCGTCATCCGAGTCATTGTCATCATCGTCATCGTCATCATCGTCGTCATCGGCATCCTGAACAGCCGCCACAGGTTCGCTTATAAGTGACAGATTCCCCGCTTCATCAATCGAGCGGATGGCGAACCATCGTCTGGTTTGGG
>CAYSHR010000508.1:0-3344 GCA_964430795.1 uncultured bacterium | reverse complement strand
ATTGACAATGCCGGCCATTGTTGAGAAATGGGGTCATCTCCCCCGATCTCAAACCCTGCCACCTTGCTCCCTTGTCACTGAACGATTACAAAAGCCGGCGCCGACTTTTTCATAATACTGTTTGGATGATCAATTCTTAAAATCAACAGCAACGGTTTTCAACCTTGTATAGATGAATATTGGGTGCTATTGTTTTACTGTTGGGTTTTAGCTTATTATTTTGCGGTATTGCTCTTTTTTTTATGGTTGGAGCTATCATGAGACGATTATTCTTTATTTGGACAATTCTTTTTTCTCTACTGTTTCTTTTTACCACCTCATCCTGTGAATTCAGTTCAAATATTGAAGATGGTGACAAAGGAACAGACTTTCCCCCATTGGCCGGCGATGATGATTCTGGTGCTGATGACCTTGGTGACGACGATGCCCTTGGCGATGACGATGATGTTTATTATGATGACGACGACGATACAACGCCTGTTACATTAGACCTAGTACCAGGATGTAATTTTTTCTCCACCAGCAGTGAGTGCTATTTTCCCTACCCAAGCGCTTTTTTCCAGGACCCCGATCCGTTAAGCCCCACCGGTGTAAGGGTGAATTATCCCCAGGGCACCCTGCCGACTTTTCCATTCTATCCCGATTTTGATATGGCGCCTACAAACACGGCCGATGGCGTTTCACCGGCAGGGCCGATCCTGATTCATTTTGGAGTAGATGTAGCGCCGGAGTATCTGACCAGCGTACACAACCTGGGTAGTTCCCTCATAACCGGGAACCCCATGGCCCTGTTCAATTATGAAACAGGCGACAGAGTGATGTTTTTGTCTGAAATGGACATGAACAGAAAGGCAATATACAAAAAACGATACGCCTGCATTATAAGACCCATGGAGCCTATGGAAATGGGGCAGCGGCATATTGTGGCTCTGACAAAGGATATTACGGACGACTCAGGCAATCCGATTGAATCACCCCCGGCCTTTGCCGTATTGAGAGACAGCGTTCCCACCACAAATCCGGAAATCGAGGCTATCCGCCCTCATTATGAAAAGATTTTCGCTTTTCTGGAAAAAGAGGGGTACCAGAGAGAAAACCTTCTTTTAGCCTGGGATTTTATGGTGGCCAGCCAGGAATATCTTCTTGGTTCCGTGCTTTCCATGAGAGAGGTTGCCTTAAGTGAATCACTGGGCACGGGAATGGGGTATGCCATTACTCGAGTGGAGGATGATCCCAATCAATACCTGGCAAGGATTGTCGAGGGTGATTTTGAGGTTCCAAATTTTTTAAATGACGACAGCAGAATGGAATATGACTCTGATCACCATCCTGTCAGACAGCAAAACAACGCCTGGTTTGAATATACCATGGTTATTCCCAAAAAGGCGGCTCTGGGAGAACCTCTTCCTCTTTTGGTTTTCGGGCACGGCATTTTCGGAAAAGGAAGAGACTACCTTACCCAGTGGCCGGCTTCATTCATCCATGAAATGGCAGAGGCTTTTGGAGCTATTGTTATTGCCACCGACTGGATCGGATTATCAGGAGGTGACTTTGACCTGATTATTGAACAGATAATTCCCGACCTTAATGAAGTCTCCCTGGTAACCGACAGGTTGCAGCAATCTCTTGTAAATAATCTGGTAATGACTGAGCTTGCCCTTGGCGCCCTTTCTGCTGATCCGGCTGTAAAAGTAGGGCAAAACGATCTAGTTGATACATCCCGGGTCTATTACTACGGCGTAAGCCTTGGCGGCATCCAGGGCTCTTCTTTTGTCTCGATATCCAACCGAATAGAAAGAGGCGTTCTGGCGGTTCCCGGCAGCGTCTGGCTAAACCTGATTCCCAGGTCCGTGGTCTGGTTGCCGATGAAGTTCTACCTGGACATCTTCTGTCCGGATCCTTTGGTTCAACAACTTGGCATCGCCATCATTCAGACCAGATTCGACCTCTCAGACCCTGTGAATTTAACGAAACTTATGTTCAAGGCGCCTCTTCCAGACGCTCCGGCGGGCAGAAACGTGGTGCTCCAGGAAGCAATTGGTGATTCTCAAGTGCCCAATATGACAACTGAAATGCTCGCCAGAGCTATCGGAACAGATCATCTGTGGCCTGGAATATATGATGTTGAGGGGCTGGATACCGTTGCCTCGGGGACATTTAACCCGGTATTGGCTCAATATTACATGGTGGAACAGGCTCAGGGCAATATGCCTCCTGAAGAAAATATCCCACCCGGATCTGACAACTATGTTCATACTGATGTCTGCTTTCTACCCAATGTTATGGACCAGGTTGTTACATTTCTCGAAACAGGGCAAGTAATTCAATATTGCAATGGACTATGCGATCCGGATTGATTTTTATGAATTGAAATAGTTTCCTGTCATGGGCAATGTCTCCTTTTAACTTTTGCTCTGTAATAGTTATCAATATTGTTGTGTATAATATTTCATGGGGCGGCGAGTCCATAATATTCAGATTCAAATCAACCCTTTCAAAAGGTAATAAAAATGGCTGACAAAAAGAGAAAAAAGAGAAGCGGCGCCGAACATAGCAAACAAGAGAACAGGGCTTTACTTCTTGTGAACTGGATTTCAGAGAAGATTATTGACGGAGTGCCCCCCTTGTCCTCGGCTCAGGCTCTTGCCACCGAGTATATTCTTGATAAGGAAACTTACAAGAATGACCAGGAAAGAGTAGCCGCCCTTATCAGGTGGGAGAGTGGGAAGAATTTTACTTCCGGCTTTTTAACCGGTCTTGGTGGATTTATTACTCTCCCGCTGGCAATTCCCTCGGCTGTGGCGGCATCCTGGATAGTTCAAGCCCGGATGGTGGCGGCTATAGCCCATATTTACGGTCATGACATCAAGGATGAAAAAGTAAAGACCCTGGTTCTTTTAAGCCTTGTTGGCAATTCGGCTAATGATGTCCTGAAATCTGTGGGAATTGCCGTCAATGATAACCTGACGGTTTTGGAAATCATGAAAATGTCAGGAAATGTTCTGGTTAATATCCAAAAAGCGGTAGGAATTTTTCTGTTAAAACTGGTTGCTAAAAGAAGCGTGACCCATCTGCTTAAAGCAATTCCCCTTATGGGTGGCGTTGTGACAGGAGGAGTTGACGCGTATACATGCAAAAAAATAGGGGTAGTTGCCCAGGAAACCTTCAAGGTGAAGAAAACAAAAAAGAAGGCTGCCAAGAAAACAACCAAGAAGGCTTCCAAAAAGAGAAAGGCAGCGAAAAAACCGCCAAAAGCAATAAAAGCAAAACCGGCAAAGAAGGCAAAGGCGAAATCAAAGAAAAAAACAATAGATTATGAAGCAGATGAAAACTCTAAAGCTGCT
>CAYSHR010000507.1:0-3346 GCA_964430795.1 uncultured bacterium | reverse complement strand
ATTGTTTCATAAAAAACCACTTCTTCATGTTCACCTTCACCCACATCAACGGATTCTGTTTCGAGGTCGCGAAGGTATACTATTTCCGAGTTGCCCTCCGATTCCCTGACTTCAATGAACCGGGTCATATCTATTATATAAAGATCGTCAACTCGCGCGCTGTCGCCAAGGTCCGGGAAAGCACAATAGGGCGGGTCGGCCATAACAAGGTAACCATTTTGAAGGTCCGAGAAGTCGACCATCCCTTGTTCGCTTTTGTCAAAAGACTCCAGGCTGTAATGATATAGCTCTTTTATCTGATCAACGGTAAAGCTGCCGTCCATGGTGAATTCCAAAATAACATCGTCGCTTATCAGGTTGCTAAAAAGAATTGCTTCTTTCTGGTTGTATGTGGTTTTCGGCAAGTCGGCAAAATTGATCACGTATTTCTTTCCATTGTTTTTCAAGGTGATGCCTTTGCCATGCTCCGCGTCACCCTCCTGGGGTCCTTTGATCTCCCTGTAGCAGAAAATGTCCGACACCCCTTTGAGATAATAGATATCCGACAACTCCATTCCTTCCCAGAAATGAGAATTGATTTGGCTTTCCTTGGTCCCGGTCTTTGAGGCGCCTATATAAAGAATTCCCGATTTTCCCTGGTCAAATATTATTGTCTCAAAGGGTTTTCGCCCATCGCCCGCTACTGGTTTGTACTCAAGAAGTTTTGGGTCACGGGTAATTCCCGCGGCTCTGATAACAGAAGCCAAGGAGACCGCGACTACGGGATCGGCGCCGGCCTCCATAACGACTTCACTGCTTTGCAAGGTGGCGAGGTTTACCGGGATGGTTTTGTTTTCACCGTAAAGAGTAACTCTGATGGCGCCGGTCAAGGTCTCTGTTACAGGATTTATATCCTCGATTTTTCTTGGATAGATATTGTAGGTTTCTCCATCAATATTAAAAGCGCCAACCGCGTCAAATCCATCCTCGGGCTTTATTGATCCGGGAATTCCCGTGCCTTCATATATGGGCAGGCCGATTTTCGGGCTTCCTGACAAGTGCTTTACCCTGATCTCTTTTGATTTAAATCCATATTCGGGCCAGTCCGTGGCAGGGTCGCCGGGATCAACGTCGGCGAAAATCAACTCTTTTAGAAGCACCAGGGCGCCGGCGTATTTGAAAGGGGACTGGATAAGGTCGTCAATGGAAATCTCCTTCGGATTTTCGGTGGGGTTTGTTCTGGAAAGAACCGCCATATGATATCCGCTTACAGGAATGAACTCGATCATGTTTTCATGGGCGGAAATTCTTCCTTTTACAAAAATCTCATCTCCCTCAAAAGTATTGATTTCTGTAAAAAGAGCGCCGTCATATCCATCGTTTTCCTCTGTGGCTGACATATCGGCAAATATCTTGACGCCCGCGCCCTTCTCCTGGAGAAATGTTTTTAAGTATGAGCCCGAAACCACCGCGCCGCTTGGGACGTGAACCGTTGCCCTGACCGTAACGATTTCTCCAAGGTGATCCGGGACTTCCCCTGTTCTTTCGTTTACCCAGTCAAGGGTTTTGATGTCAAAAGCATCTTCTTTTGGATGAGTAACAATGGCGCCATTTTCCATGTTGCATAAGGTCTGGTCTTCATAGCCGGTTTCAAGGCGGCCCACACAAAGCCCCAACTCTTCTTCCCCTTCGTAGAAAATCGTTTTTGAAAGCTCGTCAAAATCGGTAAACGTTCCCTTTGAGTCAGAACCGGACTGGTCAAAATAGTTGACGAACTCGTAAGTAAATTTGCCGGCGTCATCAGAAAAGGGCGCCAACTCTAAGATCATATCCGCCACCGCGATTCCCTGAACCTCGAAGGTGTTGCCGCTGGAATCCATAACAGAATAGGCTTCGGCTCTTACGTGTTCGCCCAGTAAAACCGGAACCATGTTCAATTTTACAGAATAAGCCCCAACGCCGTCGGTGAGGGAGTCATCATGGTCATCATCATCGCCGCTGTCGCCCGTCTTTTTTTCCGCGCAGGAGAAGGATAAAATCAGCATTATCATGATGATTATCAATACTAAAAAATAGACCTCTTTTTTCATGGCGCCCTCATATATAAAAAGATTATTCCAAAAACAGAGTTATGGTTCCGCCATTTAAGAATTTTACCTGGTAGGCCGAAAGGGCGCTGGACCAGGGATGCTCCTCCCATCCGCACGTAAGGTCGTCAAAGCGGGAATCGAGATAGAGATAGCCCTTTTTCATCTCTTCCCAACCAGGTAATTTCAAAAGGTCGCCGCTTCTTTTGACAAGAAGGTTGTATCCATCAGTGGCGGTAAAATCATATCTGTAATCCTCCGGCGTCAAAGAGGCGCCGGAGGCGATAATAAGCTCTGAGAGAGAAACGGCCCGGAGCCCGAGATAATCGTAGGTTTGAAGGCCGGCTAAAGGAGTTTTTTGTCTTACGTCGCCGATAACGACAAAAACCGACTCAGCCCCCTCCCAGGGTTCCAGTGAAACAGGACCGACATCACTGTACTGATCTTCATATCCCTCCCAACCGGGTCCGCAGGATAAAAAAAGTATCAGGATGAAAAGAGATGAAAAAACTGCTATTCTAAAAAAGTTAACCAATGGAAGCTCGTTCTGTCATAATTGATATAACGGTCACAATCTAACGGATGGAAGATATTGAAGTCAACTAATAATATGGTGAAAATCCTCCTTCTTACAGGGCAAAGAGGCGCCGGTAAAACAACATGGATTCTTAATCTCGCGAATTATCTAAGAAATTACAGTGTTCCTTTTTATGGTCTTGCTACTCCAAAAATTGTTATGAACGATGAAGTGACCGGAATATTCGCCAAGGACCTGGCTACTGACGAGCGTGAGATACTTGCTGTAAAGGATGAGAAGCCCGGAATGAGAATGGGGCCATGGAGGTTTTTTTCCTCGGGAATTGAGTTCGGGGAAAATGCCTGCGCCCCTGAATCCCATAGCGGGTTAATCATCATAGATGAGATCGGCCCCTTGGAATATAAGGGGCTGGGGTTTGTCAAGACCTTGAAACGCTTGAGAAATGGCCGATATCATAAGGCCCTGGTGGTGGTTCGCCCTGAGTTGATATCCCAAATAAACAGCGACCTCCCCTATCTTCTTGAAATCATGGATGTTTCTGTGGCATCACCTGGAAAGGTGACGACTTTTTTCAAATAATGGATTTCTTTTTCTTCTTTTTCATGTCAGAATAATTTTGCGATTAGGGCAAAAGTTCCTTCCTTTTTGTATTTATATTTTTTTCCTGGGGCAAAAATCAGTAGGCTGGTGAAAAATCAACCTATTCGCGACTCATGGATGAATCGCCATAATAAGGAGAAAG
>CAYSHR010000506.1:0-3362 GCA_964430795.1 uncultured bacterium | reverse complement strand
GACGACGACGACGATGACGACGACGACACTACAGACGACGATGACGACGCTACAGATGATGACGATGATGACATGCCCGGCGGCGATGACGATGACGACGATGACGATAGCTGCTGCGGCTGTTGATTTGACATAAATATTTCCGGGCGGCGGGGGCGACCCTTCCGCCCTTTTTCTATATGTAGAAAAAATTCTTTTCTTCTATTTCCCTGCCCAATATTTCGCCCATTCTGATAAAATCCCGCCATGATTTCCCAGGCGACATTAAAAGGGCGGATAAAAAAAGTTCGTTTTGAAAACCATGATAACGGTTATGTCGTCTTGGTTTTTATTCCGGAGAAGAAAACCGTTCCGGTGGACGCTGTCGGGGTTCTGCCTGGCGCGGCTCCAGGGCAGCAACTGGAATTAACAGGCTTCTGGGAATTTAATAACAAGTGGGGACAACAATTCAAGTTTTCATCAGTGAAGGTCGTTCGCCCTACAACCGCCGGCGCCATTGAGGGATTTCTTGGCTCAGGACTTATTCCAGGAGTTGGGAAGGTTATGGCTAAGAGAATTGTCCGTCATTTTGGCAAAGAGACCCTTGATATTCTCGATGCTGAAATTCACCGCTTAAAGGAAGTGGTTGGAATAGGGCCGGGTAATTTTCGGAAAATGAAAAAGGCGTGGGAGAAACAAAAGTCCACCAGGGAGCTTGCCCTTTTCTGCCAGGAAACCGGCCTCTCCTTTACCTTTGCCCCGAAGCTCATAAAAAATTACGGCGCTAACGCTGAAAAGAAAGTCAGGCAGAACCCTTACAGGCTCGCCCTTGATATTACAGGCATCGGTTTTCTCACCGCGGATAAAATCGCCTTTGGCCTGGGTATAAAAAAGGACCATCCCGGTAGAGCCGAGGCCGGCCTTGTACATGTTCTGGAGCAGGCCGGTCAGGATGGCCATACCGCTCTGCCTGAAAATCTATTGCTTGAAAAAGCCGCTCACCTGTTGAATCTGCCCGCGGAAAATCTTAAGCCGGCCATGAGGTCAGCCTCAAGCCAGGGTCTTATATTTTTTGACGGAGGGATTATGGATATGACCCTGGCTTATAACGGCCTTTCATTTCAGATCGAGGAAAGCCTTGCCGAAGCTATTGTAGCCATAAGCAAAACCCCCGCCGTCATTAGAAAATTTGATCAAAAAAAAGCGATAAACTGGATTGAAAAAAAGCTGGCTCTTGATTTAGCGCCGACTCAGAAAAAAGCGGTTATAAAAGCGGTCAGAGAGAAAATAATGGTGATTACAGGGGGGCCGGGCACAGGTAAAACCACCATCATCAGGTCCATCATGGAAATACTTGGCGTACTAAAGAAAACCGTTATTCTCGCGGCCCCTACAGGGCGCGCCGCAAAGCAGATGGAGGAAGCTACCGGACACATGGCTTCCACCATCCACCGTCTGCTCAAGTATAATCCGGTAAAGCATGATTTTGAGTTTGGCATGAAAAACAAACTTGCCGCCGATTGCGTGATTATTGATGAATCCTCAATGCTCGATCAGTGGCTGGCTTATAAGCTCTTTTCCGCATTGGCTCCACATACAAAAGTGATTCTGGTGGGTGATGTGGACCAGTTGCCCAGCGTGGGTCCGGGAAATGTCCTGTGGGACATTATCGCCACAGAGAAAATTCCATACGTAAGACTGACTGATATTTTCCGTCAGGATGAAAAAGGGCTCATCGTAGTTAACGCCCACAGAATCAATAAAGGGCAGAAGCCCATTTTTCCGGAAAAAGGAGAGCTTACCGATTTCTATTTCATCGAGGAGGATGATCCAAAGGTGATAAAAGAACTTGTTTGCGCCCTTGTTACAACTCGTTTGCCCAATAAATTCTCTTTTCATCCAACAAGAGACATCCAGGTGATAACTCCCATGCACAAGGGGGAAACCGGCGTCCATTCCCTTAACGTGGAGCTTCAAAAAAGGCTAAACCCCGATGGACGGGAAATTGTCGGGAGAGATAAGGTGCTTCGGGTCGGCGACAAGGTCATGCAAACAGTCAATGATTACGACCTCGATGTTTTTAATGGTGATATCGGAACGATAGTGGATATCGGGGAGAGAGACCTGGTCGTCCGCTTCAACGGCAGAAGAAAAAAATATGATAGAAAGAAGATGGACGATATCATTCATGCCTATGCTCTAACTGTACATAAATCTCAGGGGTCCGAGTATCCGGCCATCGTGGCGCCTCTGTCCCATCAGCATTTTATAATGCTGCAACGAAATCTGCTCTACACAGCGGTTACCCGGGCGAAAAAACTTGTGGTTCTTGTAGGAAGCAAAAAGGCTCTATTTACCGCCCTGGGGAATAATCGCCCTGCCCATAGATTCACCGCCCTAAAAAAACGCATTCAAAAGAAGCTGGCGGAGGGGCTTTTGTAATGGTGTGCGACAAATTTGCGGATTTCGCGTATCCGAAATAAGTTTTTTGCGGTTTGGGGACATCATTTTCTCAAGTTAATGAACATCTAAATGTTTGATTGGATGAACAAATATCTTTCGCAAACGAATTGTCTACTCCATGATATCCCCGGAAAAACCGCACCGGTTTCTGCAAATTTGTCGCACACCCCTTTTGTAATTATTTCAGAAAAACTGTGAAACCAAGATATCAGTCACACCATCCGACATTTTCCTCAATCGTAATTTCGCCGTTGCCTTGAGAAAGGTCAATCTGCCCTTCCCATCGAACCGTCCTGGGATCATCATCGTCTGTAACGTCCATGGTGATTTTCACGTTGATGGATTCTGGGTCGAGGTCGTCAATCTCGATGCCGAAATCAAAAAGACACATGCAGCCGCAACGCGCGCCCTCTCCATCAATCATTTCAGGGGCGTCAGTCTCGGAAATTTCGTAAACCTGGTCTTCCTGGTCATAATATGCCGCCATGGAATGTTGGCCGCAACAATTAAGAAACAGGTTTTTGTGGATAAAGGTCCCGGTCCGATTGGCGTTGTCAAAGCTCCACTCCAAGGTTTCGTCGCCGCATTGCATCAGGTCATCATCGTCGCCGGATTTATTATCAACTCCTTTACAGTCGCTCAAATAGGGGCTTTGTCCGATGCCGGGATCCACCGCGTCATCATCGTCGTCGGATTTTTCCTGTTCGCACGCGGCCATTGCCAAAAGAAAAATCAATCCCGCGAACAAAACCAATAAAACCAGATTTTTGATATTCATAATATTTCCTTCCATAGAAGATATTACAATTTATTATACTATTTTATCATTATTATGGATTTCAAGGAAGGCTCTTTAAAAATATCTCCGTAACCATTCAGTTATCGATGGTTAATGTGTCATAGGCGCGAATCTTGTATTC
>CAYSHR010000505.1:0-3364 GCA_964430795.1 uncultured bacterium | reverse complement strand
ATTTCGAGGTGTTATGAGAAAAGCCACCCTAACGTTATTATAATACAGAGGATTTATTTTATTATGTATTCACATATATTTACGCCAGGAAGTTGATAAATAGACATGGATGTCATTTCAGTGGTTTTTCAGCCTACTATCTTTGAAAATCAGGGGTCACGTAACAGGTACATGTCCCCGCTTTTTCCAAAAGACCCCTGTAACTGAACGATTACCTAGAAAGGTATATTTGATTGACAGTTCAAAGGCCTTCATGCTAAGGATTGTTGAAGTGAAGTAGATAATTAATCAAACGTTTCTGATATTTTGTCACGTTTAAACCATGGCGGGAATCGGCAAACAGCCAATGCCCGGACGGGATTTCGTCGTTTTTTCCCAAGGAGGTTTTTGTGAAGGTCAAGTCCATCGGTTTACTGGCCCCATTATTTCTCTTCCTGATTCTTGCCCCCTCAATTTCTCACGGCGGCATGATACATAGCCCGACGGCTTACGGATTGTCCGCCAGATCAATTGGTATGGCCAACGCTTCCACTGTTCTGACTGAGGATGTAAGCGCCATCTATTTTAATCCCGCGGCCATGGCTATGACTGATACAAGTAAAATCGCCCTGACGTACATATATGGGCAGCCAAGCTTTCAAGGCGGTCCAAAAGGGAAAAGCCAGGATGAATTTAACGTCGCTAACAAACTCATCTCTCTCGGGCTGGTTATGTCCATGGACGAGTTTTTAAAGTCCAATCGCAAAATAGCCTTAGGTCTTAACATTACTCTTGATGATAATGGGCAGGCCTTTATCCGTTTTGACGATCTAATTTATGAAAATGGATATTACTCTCGTTATGGACCGGCAAGTTTTGTTTTTAACGCCGGTCTCGGATTTGAGATTATGGAATGGTTCTATTTTGGAGGCGGCGTTTTAACAACTCTTCACTCCAATGCCGATTTTTACGTTGATGTTGACCTTGCCGGCAGAACAGAGAAAGAAGGAATGAGACTTGACGCGGAAATCGTATTTGCTCCTCTGGTTTCACTCTTTTTCAAATTTGATCCTGTTTCCATTGGAATCGCCTACAGAGGCGAAACATCCGGTGAAATGCTTCCCATTAAAACCACGGCGGTCAATACGGTTGGCGGCTCCAAGCTGGTCGATCTTCCCCTGGATTTACTCTTTAAAGATTCATTCTGTCCGTCAAATCTGGCCATCGGAATAGGGTGGGACGTAACTGAGAACCTGTTTCTCACCCTTGACGGTACATGGTATGGATGGGGCAGGTTTGACCAGGTCATGAGTGAAAACGATCTGGTCAGAGATGATATAGATATTGACATGGTGGATACTTATGTTCCCAGATTCGGACTTGAGTATCAGGTTGTTGAAAATCTCTTTTTACGCTTTGGCTACTCCTATGAAACATCACCTCTGCGGCGTCCGGGGTCCAACGGGAACTACATGCTTGACAACACCAGGCACATAGGCTCTCTGGGCCTTGGGTATGATCTTTATTTGGGAATATTTAATCACCCCATCTCTTTTGATACGGCATTTTTCCACTATTACCTCGCGCCCAGAGAGTTGGAATCTTCTGATGGAACAACCCTGGAAAGCCAGGGAAATCTTTCCGGCGGAACAGCCTCAATTACGATTCGCTTCTGAGCATAAGAAAGGAATATTACGTAATGAAGCTGAAACTTTGGCCAATAATTGCTCTTTTTGTGGTTTGTGGCATAATGATAATCGCGGGATGTGAAGACAATCGCGATTACCAATATCCCTATGAAGAATCATCCTTTTCTTTAACATCATCTATTCCATTAAATATGACCAGTGCTTTTCCAAGATCAGGAAAAGTGATCCTCCATTTTAACAGAGAGATTGACCAGGGTTCCATAGAAGGCGCCGTAACCTTTAAAAAAATCGAGGATGATGGAACGGAAACGGATGTTTTGAATTTCGTAGGCGCGGTTGGCGCCAACCTCTTTATTACTCCCAGAAGCCTTCTGGCGCCATCTTCAGACTACAAGGTAATGGTGACCGATTCGGTGAGGAGCATTGATGGAGAAGTCCCTGCCGTTCCCGAGCAATTAGGAACAATTACCTTTTCAACCGGATCAATAAGAGCCCAGGCTTTTGAACGCCCTTGGCTGTTATCAGTAAATCCCGATCCTGAAACCGGGTTTATTTCCGACTCGGTTACTTTTCATGTTCAATTTTCCGAGCCTCTTGATGAGGCTCGGATCACCTATCCGGGCAATATAAAGATAACGAAAAACTCCAATGAGGTTGTTCCGGCGAATATTTTTGTTTGTGATGATATGATTGTTATCGACCCCTTGGCTGACCTGGATTCCCAGTCCGATTATTCTCTGGAGATTTCCGGCGTGACAGACAGGAACGGTGAAACCCTTAACGAGAGTTTCAGCAAGGAATTCACAGTCGTGTCCACTTTACCGAAATCGGAGTTGCCGGTAATCATCTGCCCGACGCTGGGCGATCATTCCACTGATGAATGCCCTGCTTCTTCCGATCCGGCCAACCTTCCTCCTTCTTCTTTTACCGGCGACCTGCTTAACACCATGACTATTGAATCCACTCTCCTTGGAAGAGGCGCCATTTACGTTTCAGGAAAGCTGGTCACTGAAATCGGAAACCCTGCCATAAATGAAAACTTTGTGCCCATCACGATTCGAAAAGGTCAGAAACTATATGGTAAAGGGATTGACGTTCTACTTGGCGGCCGGATTGAGACAGGCTATAACTCCGGCGATATAGTTCTCACTCTTATTTCAGACGCCAATGGAATATTGGCCGGATCCCAGTTTATTTATGGCGTAGAAGGCGCGAAGGTAGCTCTAACCCTGACCATGGATGTGGTAGTCAATACCTCTTCTGATGACCCGGCAACAAATGCCATGTTGACCCAGCCCGTCCTTGGCGTAAATCTTTCAGGCGCCGCATGGGCTAAAGACGGTAAGTTAACCATGGAAGTCGCGGGATTTACCGAGATGAAAGTTCAAGGCGAACAGGTTCCAACAACTATGGCCATGATCATGGTCTCCATGGACAAATCCGACCCAACCATGGAAGAGGATGTCAGCGGTCCCAGGCTCAGATCAACCACGCCGGAAATAAACCAGAGCAGAGTCAGGCTTACCGAAAGGATAGTGGCCAATTTCGATGAACCTCTTGACTCGGAATCGGTAAAAGACAATTTCTCCATCCAGACAATTAACGGCGCGATAATCGCCGGAGAAATAGAAACCCTGGGCGCGAAAGTAATCTTTACGCCGGACAATTATCTGGCGCCCAGCACCGAGTACCTGATTGTAATTGGAGAGGGAATCGCCGACCTGAATGAAAATACT
>CAYSHR010000504.1:0-3385 GCA_964430795.1 uncultured bacterium | reverse complement strand
CAATTCTTCGGGAACCTCTGTCCATACCCGTAAAGCCGGATCACCGAAAACAATTACAGATCTCTGTGTATACCATTCCACATCCGGGAAAAGCCCCATGTCCATGGGAAACTCAACATGAAGTTCGCCAACATCAAAATAGGCGACTTCCGTATATAGGGTGCTTCTGGCTTTGATAATGGCGTCGCCGAATATGGTGTCGCCTTCATGAAATATTGCCCTGCAGATGGAATGATTGAATTGGACGCCCCCTACAGGGCCAAGGCCGATAAGGGTGTTTCCAACATAAATAACCGCGCCGCCTTCCGGATTTTTTATCAACTCCTCGGCAACCGAATCGGCGCCGGTCTGAGGCGGGTTATCGCCGTTGCCATATCCTTTGTCCGCGAAATTCCCGGAAAGACACGATGTGCTGATAAAAATAAAAGGCACCTGGTTGGTCATGGCTATGACGGTTTCTGTATCCAGAAGCAATGTCAGCGCTGTAAAGCTGCCGTGGGTGTTGGTGACTGAAAATGCGTATCCCTCATCCTCAAAAGCCTCGAGAACATTCTGCGTGGAGCCTATTTCAGCGCCTACGGCATTGGCATAGAGTTCCGTACTGTACAGCCGGCGCATCCCTTTTATAAAATGATCGGGGATGTAATCATTGATAAGCTGCTCGTGGGACATGCCCCCATCAATATCTCCAAGAATGGGAACCGAAGCGGCTACATCTCCTAGAAACAGAGGGCATATGGCCCTTTGAGGATCAGCCCAATCAGCGGACTCATAGCGAATAACCTTATCGATAAATCCCTGGGCTTCCTCACTTGTCTCAACAGGAACCCTGGCCACGGCGATTACAGGGCTTCGCATATCCTCCACTGTAATATCTTCCAGCTTCTCTCCCCATTGGCCGTCATTGTCCTTGTCCCAGTCGTGGGTAAGGTCCTCATAATAAGTCTGAATCGGAGCGGTTCCATAGTACTTCTCAAGAGCCCATGCCTCCGAATAGCCTCTGGCATAAGGAATCTGGTCCGCGTCCCCGGCCAAAAGAACGTAAAGTACACCCTGCTTTGCCGCGATTTTAAGATAACTTTTCAAAGAAGCATGATCTTTGGACTTTTCGCCGATTATATCTTCTATTAATACAACTTCAGCCCTTATGCCCGTTCTATCCTTCCAATCAGCAAACTTTTTCCACGCCGACTCCATTTCATCTGTAGTGACAATTAAAAACTCAGCGGGGTTTTCACGATCATTATCATCAACGGGCTCCTCATCGTCGTCATCGTCATCGTCATCGTCTATAGTAGGGCCTGAGTCATCATCGTCATTTTCGCTGCCGCACCCGATTATTAAAACAAGCAGGACCTGTAGAAAAATCAATATTATTTTTAACAACCTCTTCATCTATCAATTCTCCATTTACAAATAACATAAACAGGAAAAAACAGACCGGGCTTCATGACAAAACCCCACCGGCGCCCTGGCCGCGCCATAAATACCATGTGGCGATGGACCGGTAGGGTGCCCATCGCCGGCCGATTTCAACCAGAGATTTTTTATCCGGCTTTTCCTTGAGGTTCAGTACTTTCTGAACGCCTTTTTGCAATCCAAGGTCATCCACCGGCCATATATCAAGGCGGCCAAGGTGAAAAATCAGGAACATCTGGGCGGACCATCTTCCAATTCCTCTTATCTTTGTAAGCTCCGAAATGACTTTTTCGTCATCCATTCGGGAAATTCTCCTAAGGTCAACATCGCCATTGGAAACCTTTGTGGCCAGGTCCCGCAGATAGCCTGCTTTTTGTCTTGAAACTCCCGCTTCTCTGAATTCCGCGTCGTTAAGTTCCTTCATAACCTTGGCCACGGGATATTTGCCATCCCCATACATGGCTATAAATTTCCTCGCGATGGATGACGCGGCTTTTACAGAAATCTGCTGATACATAATTGAGTTTACAAGGGACTCATAAGGGCGTGAAATACTCCCATAAGGCGCTGTATAAGGTCCGACATTCTTAACTATTTTTTCAAAAAGAGGATTTGATTTCTCTACAAACCTCATGCCCTTTTCGTGTTTCTTATTGAATATTACCCCTTCCTTATGAAGTATAATAATCTTCATAGAGATGCCGGCAGGCGCGGAGAACCCCCCGGGTTTGCCTGCTTTGGCAAGAACTCTATGGCAGGGAATGATAATAGGTATGGGGTTCGTGCCCATTGCCCGCCCTATTGCCCTGGCTGATTTTGGCTTTCCGATATTTTTGGCCAGGTCGCCATAGGTAATTGTCTGTCCCGGCGGAATTTTTCTAAGAGCTTTATAAACCTTTTGCCCAAAAGGAGAAGCTGAGGAAAGGTCCAGCTTTATATCGACTAGTGAATCATTCTTGTTCTTGAAATGACCCTGTATCCTCTTTTTTACTTTTCTGATTTCTTTTGGCGGAATTTTGACAATTTCTCTTTTTGGAAAACCAGAATGCAAAATATGCACAAGCTCGTCATCCTCATTGGCCGGCAACCGGCACATGTCAATACCCTTTTTTGTCCAACCAATAGCGCATCTGCCAATGGAAGTATCAAAAACATGCATGCCCTTTTCTTTCAAATCTCCCATAACCGCCTCTTAAAAAATGTAAGATAAGTAATAACATATATTAAAGCCGGCTGGTAGATGTGAATAAATTAGACTCCAGGTAAATCATTTCCTTGATCCAACCGCCTTAAAGAGCTAAATTGTCATCATCGGTGATATTAAGGAATATTTAACAGGAAATTTTTTCCATCTTCCATTTTGAGGGAACCATGTCAAAAGTTATAAAAGATTTAAAGCCCGAATTAATTTGGCGCCTTTTTGAGGAGATAACCTCCATACCTCGCTGCTCAAAGCATGAGGAGGGAATCCGGAATTACATAATTGAAAAAGCAAAAAACGGGGGTTTTGAGTCTAAAACAGACGATACTGGAAACGTTGTTGTAAAAGTACCGGCAACACCTGGTTATGAGTCCGCTCCTATTGTGATTCTTCAGGGTCACATGGATATGGTCTGCACAAAAAACAGCGATGTTGATTTCGATTTCATGAAGGATCCCATCCGGATGGTTCGTCAGGGCGACTGGATTAAAGCCGCCGGCACTACCCTTGGCGCGGATAATGGAATTGGAATCGCCGCGGGGCTTGCCATCGCCCTTTCTAAAGATGTCGTTCACGGTCCCCTGGAAATCCTCGCCACTGTTGATGAGGAGACCGGCCTTACAGGCGCCATGGAGCTTGGCGCCGATATGCTTGACGGGCGCATTCTTCTCAATCTCGATTCTGAGGATATTGGAGAAGTCTGCATGGGATGTGCCGGTGGATCGGGAGTTGATTCCTACCTTGCCCTTAATTGGAAACTGCCGG
>CAYSHR010000503.1:0-3386 GCA_964430795.1 uncultured bacterium | reverse complement strand
CCTGTGGAATAATCTTTATTCTGATAAAAAGAATAACGCCATTTATCGTAGGGGCACGGCATGCCGTGCCTATAGATCAAAATCACAGATAGAGAGTCGATATTGCTTTTCATCAGGGTCGTAGCACTGGGCATGGCATGCCGTACCCCTATTCATCCTCGTCATTTTCTGAGCATTCGGTCTCGATACATTCCCAAAATTGAGAAAAGCAGAGACCGCCCTCTTCATCACAAAGGAAGAACTGGTCATTGCATGTTGTAAAGCAATCCTGGCAAAAAGAGGCGAAGCAATCAAAGAATTCCTCAACCGCCGCGCCGGTGGCGAGAAGCTTGTCGATGCATCCGCCCTCTCCGAAATGGGCCGGAACATACGCGTCCCATAGATCATCCTGGCAACTGTAGTCACAATCAGATGGGTCGCCCTGCCCTGAATAGCATTCTGTTTCGCATGCGGTATAATCAAGGAAAATATTCATAATATCATCGCAAGTAGGCTCTGTGGCGCCTTCATTATTGATATTATATGACAAACCCTCTTTTTCCCTGCTGGGAGAGGCCCCTGTACCACAGGAGATAATAAACCCGGCGATAATCGCGACAATGCATAATATATATATCAAATGGCGAAAACTCATGACTCACCTCTTTTTAAAAACGATTTTACTCAATATACAGTTATTATCGTATTCTTCCATCGGGATCAACAGTTTTTTTCAAATCCATACCGTACCGTTAATTTAATCTCTGGTTGATGTAGTGGGCTGTTCTTGTAGCGAGAGTTGAAATTGTAATCTGTGGATTGACGCCAATAGCCGGTGGCACTACAGAGCCATCGCAGATAAAAAGGTTTTTCTGATCGTATAGTTCTCCATATTCATTTGTAACATATTTCTTTGCGTCGCCTCCCATATGGCAAGTTCCAAGAGGATGATAAGCGGTAAGGTCCATATCCCAGACCCGGACTTTCCTTTGCAAGTTCCTTTCAAGGTCCAGGTGATTTTCCATAACATCCCAGCCGAATATGGGCGCGTGAATTTTTTTTACTCCGGCCTCCAGAAAAATTCGTGACAGAATGCTGATTCCTTTCAGTATCTGGTTTTGATCAAACTTGTTCAGGTAATAAGTCACAAAAGGCCACTTGCCTCTTGAAGGTAAAACAGACCCTCTTGAAGTATCCCTGATCATAAAACCGAACAGTGAAGAGTAAGCTATCTCCCTGACCATTTTCATAAGGGGCTTGCCGACAGGCATGAAAAAAGCGGCCATCATGTCAAGGGGAATTTGCCCGCCCTCCAGGACAATGCCCTCCTCTTTAAATTCATCCACTGAATATCCCTGGGGAATGGTTTTCCAAACCTCCAACTTTTTATCAGAAACCGCGATGCACCCACTGGCTGGATGGATGGACAGATTTTTCCCCAGCTTCCCGCTGCTGTTTCCCAATTTATTTTTCATCAGCAATATTGGCGTATACATGGTGCCGCAAGCAAGAACCACTATGGGCGCCTTTGCTTTAATCCTTCGCCCTGTGGCAAGACCGCGAGCCTCAACCCCTCTGACTTCACCATTTTTAACATCGATTTTTTCCACCTTTGTTCCTGTGAGCATAAAGGCAGCCGAATCAAGGGCGTCGGGTATATAAGTAATGTTGGTGCTTCTTTTGGCGTCAGTCGGGCATCCGAAACAGCAGACTCCCTGGCCATCACAATCCGGCGCGTTTCTTGGCAAAGGACCGTGAGTATAGCCAAGCCTCCCAGCGCCTTTCGCGATAATCTCCCCAATCTTCCCGACATATTTCATGTCAGCGGTGCTTACCTGATAGACCGATTCCACTTTTTTGAAATATGGCTCAAGATGCTCCGGCGTAAATTGAGAAAGACCAAGGTCCTGACGCCAATGACGAAGCTGACCTCTGGGAGTTCGAAAACAGGTGCCGCTATTAATTAAGGTTGTGCCCCCTACCCCTTTGCCCACAGGGAGTATTATCGAGGTGTTTCCGATTGTGGGAGTGATTCCTGATCTTCTAAACATCTGCTTCTGCATATCAAAAGGGCGACCACTAAACTGAGAGCGCCTGAAAAGATCACCCTCTTCAATTATCAAAACCGCGTTTCCCCGCTGGGCAAGTTCGGAAGCCACAGCCGCGCCTCCCGCTCCTGTACCCACCACAATTACCTCGGCTTCGAGTTCCATATCTTCGTCAATATCAGATCCCGGAAGGACCTGGGATATCCATCTTGCGGGTTCATCTTTTACAGGAGGCTTCATATATTCAATGCCCAGCCTGTCAAAAACATCCAAGTTGTCAAAGTAAGTAGCTTTTATCAGCATTGAAAAAAGGCGAAAGGGCATGCGAAGGGCAAGAGGAAGTTTAAAAATGTCCTCAACAAAATGCCCTGCTTTCTTATCAGAAAGCTTACTGAAGGGGTTCAAGTACCTCAGTCGGGACATATTCTCCAATACTCTGGTCATCGCTAGAAAAGTCCTAAAAAGATATATTGGCTGGTCTTTCAGGTAATTCTCCAGCTTTTCAACATTTTCCATGGAATATTCCGGCAGGACCTTGCCGGCAGGTACAATGGCTTTTCCGATCTTTAAAATAAGATTTCTATCGTTGTTTGAAAAACGAATATTTCCCATTTATACCTCGACAGACAACAAAAGATATTAAACTGGCTTGACGCAGTGTATCATAAAAAGCATTAAAATGATCTTTTTGCCCGCTACAATCAATAATTTTCCATATGAACCTTCAGAGCCTCATCCATAAAAGGAATACCGTCCCTGCCCCCTATTTTTTCGCATTTCAATCCGGCAACGACATTAGCGAACTCCAAGCCCTCTTTAATATTCATATCCAATAAAAGCCCCCCCGCGAATCCGGCATGAAAAACATCTCCCGCACCGGTTGAATCCACTGATTTTACTTTAATGGCTTTGGTGTGGATAAACTCGCCCTGAACCAGTGCTATGGATCCATTTTCTCCCTGGGTCGCGGCAATAAAAGAGCCATGTTTCGCCATCTCCTTCAGCGCCGGCTCAACCTCCTTAATTCCGGTGTATCGTTCCGGAAAAAACTGATCCGTAATGATATAATCCGCCAGGTCCAGAAGGTCCTCAATGCCCGGCAAAATTCTTTCCGCGTCAAGGATAGTGGGAATTCCTGATTCCTTCGCCCATTTCGCGGCTTTTATCATGGCGGGTATATTGTGGGCATCGAGAAGGAGTAGACGCCCTTTGCATACCGCCTCTTTGTCAATTTCGTCAGGACTGATATCCAAGAAGTCATCTCTTGTGTATGATATGGTTCGTTCCCCGGTTACCCCATCTATCCAGATCACGGCGATCTGGTTTTGGCATAAATCGGTGTGCATGGAATCGGCAGTG
>CAYSHR010000502.1:1142-3399 GCA_964430795.1 uncultured bacterium | reverse complement strand
CCCTACATTACTCGGAAAAGATGATTAAGCATAAAGAGATATTCGATTTATACTGATAATTGGGTTGAGCTTTCCTTCTAAATATTAAAGAAGAGATTTTATTTCAGTGATTTTATCCTGATACCTCTTTATGTCTCTGTCGATTCTGTCAAAAGTGGATATTTTTATATGTTGACCGGACTGCATGGCTGTAAAAGCTCTTTCGTCCTGAGCGTCTTGCAGCAAGGCTTTGACCTTGGTTAGCTCGGCTTTGAGTTCCTCGGGGTTCATTGATTTGATATCCGCCATCTCTTCTCCTTTAACATAGGGAAATAAACATATAGCTAATATTACATGGAAGATAATCACAAATAAATTGCTTGTCAATTTCTATGGGGAAAATAATAAAGCCCAATTTGTTATGTGAATTTTGCAAAAAGATGGAATAGGGCTTTTTTTACCGGACATTATTCAGGTCTCTCATCCCTATTCCCATCCTTTTTAAATAATTGTCCAAAATGTTAATGGCCTTATTAATTCCTTTAAGTTCTCTTTGGGTTTCAACTCTGACTTGCTCCTCCAAACTATTGGAATCACAAATATTTTCATGAATATCATCTATTCTGTCAAGAAGGATTTTTTTTCTGTATTTTAGTTCCGAGATCAAAATCTCTCTAAGAATCTGGACCTTTTTGGCATTATAATTTTTTTTCGCCAGTTCAAAATATGTATCAATGGCGAGTTTTATATCGTCTTGGCGCAGCGCTTTGAGGGCCCTGCGTATAAAGACCCCTTTTGGTGCCAATCCGATCTTGAACAGATAGCGTAAAGCCGGTATAGCGAGAATGTTCCAAATCATATTTATACTTTACCAGAATATCCTCTTTTTTCATCTTTTTATGATGGGATAATCAAAAATAATGGAAACTAAAATCTTCGAGAATGACATTATATCTTCTAAAACCTTTATTATTTGAAGATAACATAGAGGATAAATAATTTTAAATATCAACAGGTTATGATAATAATTGGTATAAAATGATAAATTTTGAAAAAATGTTTTGCCTTTTATTATTAATATATGATAACCTTAAATAGCAGTAATTGGGTTTATTCTGCGCATGTAGTGATAGTTTTTATTTAAGTGGACGGATGGAAAATCTGCTTTTGAGTTTGCTCATTTTATTTGGGCAAATCAAACCTACCTGATTTTTCATCAATTTGTATTTGGATGACTTTAGACAAAAGAATTATTGTTTAGGCGATTCTGTCTGAGTGAGTCTTCATTTGGATAGAAGGTCTCTAATTTGATAGAGGAACGGTTTGCCTGATAGTCAGGCGTTAACTGGAATGGGTATTCTTCAACATTTGAAAGGAGAAAATGATGAAGGCACTCGAAAATGTCCGCAAGTTTACCACCCTTAAACTGGTGCTCCTGGTTCTGCTGGTTTTCTGTTGTCAGATGATCTTTTTGGGATTTTCCGACGATGTGGAAATGGACGCGAGCATTGGCGTCGAAGGTGCGGAACTTGCCGGTGTTGGTTGGACCGACATTCTTCCCGGTTGGTTTTTAAATCTCTTTGCTCAGGGCGAATGGGTTGAAACCACCGCCGGTGTTGGTTGGACCGACATTCTTCCCGGTTGGTTTATAAATCTCTTTGCTCAGGGTCAAGGGGTTGAAACCACCGCCGGTGTCGGCTGGACCGACATTCTTCCCGGCTGGTTTTTAAATCTCTTTGCGGCAAATGAGGCCGAAGCAACTGTAGCCGGTGTTGGCTGGACCGATTTTATGCCTCTGTGGCTAATAAATCTCCTTGGATAATTTATTATCCAGGTGATTTGCCGCTACTGATTCTTTTGTCGGCGGTGTAACATTTAGCTCTATTGGCAAGAATGCCGTCCTGGTGCAAGGGTGCTGTTTTGGAGACAAGGTAGCTTCTTTATCGGTTGATGGTCAGCTTGTAGAAAATTTTGGTTGGTGTATGTAAACAGGGTGCCCTATGTTTGCATAAATACATAAAAATTAGAAATATTGAATGTCTTGCCATATGTATATCCTCGCCGGTATTTTACTTTTTTAAAAACAATTTCTTTTTTCCAAGAATAAAAGCTCTATAGAATTATATACTAACGCTGAATCGTTAATCTATATTCTAAATATAATCAATTAAATGATGATATTTTTTAAGTAATCTGATAAATTATTCTCTAAAAGTGAGACTATTTTCTTAGAAACCCGTCTTTCCGCTAAAGACAGGTTTCTTAAAGGAGAGATGGA
>CAYSHR010000502.1:0-1132 GCA_964430795.1 uncultured bacterium | reverse complement strand
TACATCATCTTTCTGGGACTTGGCGCCTGTGTAATTCTATTTTTCTCCATTTCCAATTCCCACCTGCCGAGATTTGATGTCTCTCTTATCATCTATTTTGCCCTTGCCCTGGTCACGGCAAGAATGAATGTGAAAATTCCCTATACAAATGTCCACTTTTCCGTAGATACCGCTTTTGTATTTGTATTGCTGATCAGTTATGGTCTTATTCCAGCTCTTGCCGCGGATGGACTTGGAAAACTTATTTTAAGTATCAGCAGGATAAAGAAGAACTTTTTTAAGCTGCCCTTCAATATTTCTTCCGGAGTGCTATCGGTTTACGCCAGTTTTCTGGCCTTTGAGACGCTATTTCTTGGAGTCAATCCTTCCAGGGCGCAACATTATATCCTTCCAATTCTGGGAATGACCGTAACCTATTATCTTGTAAATACATTTTCAGTTGCCTTGGCTATCAGCATCTCTGAAAAACAAAACCTGATCAAGTTTTGGATAAAGAATTTTCTACCATCAGGCATCGGGTTCTTTATTTGCAGTTCCATTGCGACGCTGATGTTTATTTTACATAAGCAGGGCGGCGCTCTTGGGTTTCTGGTTATCCTGCCAATGGTGTTGCTGATCTATTATTTTCAGAAGCTCTATCTTGCCAAAGAAGAAGCATCCCAGGATTATATTTCAAAGCTTGAGAATATCAATGAGCAGTTGAATGTAGAGAACAAAGAGAGGAAAAAAGCTGAAGAATCTCTCCATTACCGGGTGGAACTTGAATTGCTGGTTAATACTATCTCCACCAGATTTATCAGTCTTTCAAAAGATGAACTTGGATCAGGAATAAACCTAGCCCTGGAAGCCGTAGGAAAATTTATGGGCTTTGATAGAGGTTATATCTATAGATTATCCAGTGATGACTTTGTCATGAACAATACTCACTTATGGTATAACAGGGCGGTTGGATTGAATCCTAAATTTTCAAGAGCACCTCTGTATGAAGAGTTTTTCCCTTTAATCGACAAAGCCGCCCACCTTGACCAGATATATTTAGACAGTATCGAACAGATCAGGAATGCCGCCAAAGGAAACAAACTTTCCGCTCAGATGGAGAAGATAAAGTCCCTTGTAATTATACCCATGGTTT
>CAYSHR010000501.1:0-3399 GCA_964430795.1 uncultured bacterium | reverse complement strand
TCCGAAGATTTTTATTATCAGGGCAAAAAGAAAATAGGTTCCTGGAGGCTTGGTCTCAAATATGTCT
The DNA here is from genome assembly GCA_964430795.1 of uncultured bacterium. Lineage (GTDB taxonomy): Bacteria > Lernaellota > Lernaellaia > JACKCT01 > CAYSHR01 > CAYSHR01. Next base: position 3,332 of record CAYSHR010000501.1, on the reverse strand, counting down.
TTGTAGGGCAAAAGCCCTTCAGATAGCCCCCAGCCTGAATAGATAATGCCCGATATATCCGTATCGCAAATCACCTGCCCTAGAATGGGAACCCTGTACCAGATAAAAAGAGCAATAACAGGCGCCATGGCAAATAAGTGGGGCCACCCTATTCTCTTTCCGTTTAAAAAGTCCATATTCCTTACCGATAGTCTGCCATGATGGACGAAATTATCTCCACCGCTTTTTCCACCTCGACCGTGTTTACATTCATATGAGTAACCGCCCTTATAGTTCGCTCGCCAAAGGGCACCATAAGGACTCCGTAATGTTTTAACACCTCCAGAAATTCAAAAGCGAGAAGATTGATTTCCGATTCGATATTGAAGATGACAATATTTGTTTCCGTTGCGGCCGGATCAATCTTTATTCCGTTGATTTTTGCCAGACCATGGGCAAGAAGGCCGGCGTTGGCGTGGTCGTCAGCCAACCGTTCAATATTGTTTTCGATGGCATATAGGCCGGCAGCACCTAATATGCCCACCTGCCTCATCCCGCCGCCAAGCCTTTTTCTGACTCTGCGCCCTTTTTCAACAAGTTCCCTGGTCGCGACAAGCAGAGAGCCTATTGGCGCGCCTAATGCTTTTGAAAGACAGACATTTAAGGTGTCGGCATTTTTGGCATACTCTTTTAACGGAATTCCACTGGCCACAGAAGCGTTCCAAAGCCTCGCGCCGTCAAGGTGGGTTGATATTCCCCTTTCAAGGCAAAGCTCCCTTAGAAGCTTTAATGATTCCAGGGGGAAAACTCGGCCACCCCCTCGATTGTGAGTGTTCTCCGCGCATACAAGAGTGGTCGGCGCCTGGTGAATATTATCCATTTTAATTAGAGGGCGAACCTGCTCGGAAGTAATAACCCCATTGTGCCCTTTTATGGGGCAAACTATGACATTTGAGATAAAAGCCGGCGCGCCGGATTCGTAATAGAGGAGATGGGCGCCCTTTTCACAAAGTATCTCATCACCGGGCTGAGTCTGAATGTTTATGGCGATCTGGTTCACCATGGTTCCCGAGGGGCAGAATAGAGCCGCCTCTTTACCCAAAATTGCGGCGACTTTTTCCTCAAGCTCAATAATAGTGGGGTCATCCCCAAATACATCGTCTCCCACTTTAGCTTTGGCAATGGCCTCTCTCATCTCCGGGCTGGGTTGAGTGACAGTGTCACTACGAAGATCGATGGTGCTTTCCATTTCCATCATTTGGTCTCCTTGGGGATATTGTGCCTCTTCATCTTGTCATATAACGTGGAAAGGGCGATGCCAAGAGTTTTGGCCGCCTCTGTTTTGGAAGAGCATCTTTTTAAGGCTTTTTTAATGGCGGCTTTTTCAATCTCCTCCAGAGTTCCCATAGATGAGTGGGAAACAGGAGGTTCGTCAAAAATTATATCTTTTACGTCAAGGCTGTTTTTATCACAGGAGACAATGAGATATCTTCTGATTACGTTGGCCAATTCGCGAATGTTTCCCGGCCAGTGATGACCAAGCAACAAATCCATGTCTCTCTGTTTAATGGCGGGAGGCTTCTTTAGGGATAGTGCTTTTGATTCCTGTTTAATAAAATGTTTGATCAAAAGAGGGATATCCTCTTTTCTCTCTAAAAGGGTAGGCATTTTCACATTTATCATTGAAATCCTGTAATAGAGATCTTTTCTGAATTTATTCTCTTTCACGAGACTGGAAAGATGTTTATTTGAAGCCGCGATAATTCTCACATCGACTTCCATCTCCTTCTCCCCGCCAACCTTTCTAAATACCCTTTCTTCAAGAACCCGTAACAGCTTGGGTTGGGATTTACGGGGGAGTTCGGAAATCTCATCAAGGAACAACACGCCCTTGTGGGCAAGCTCAAAGAGTCCTTTTCTCTCTCTGTCAGCCCCGGAAAAGGCGCCTTTGACATGACCGAACAGTTCTGATTCCACAATCTGGGGAGAGATGGCGGAACAGTTTACCGTAATAAATGGCCTGGCGCCCCGATCCGATCTTGTGTGGATGGCTCTTGCTGCCAGCTCTTTGCCTGTGCCGGTTTGCCCTTGAAGTAAAACAGTGGCGGGGGTAGGAGCAATGGTCTCGATAAGATTGAATATCTTTCTGATAGCCTTGCTTCTTCCCACCATCCGGCAGTATCGATTCTGGTCGGAGGGAATAATTTCACTGCTTTTGGAATCGGTTTCGAATATCAGAAGAGTATTTCCGATCTGAAATTCCGTCTTATTTTCGAGCTTGCCTTGACTAATCCGGACGCCCTTTAGCAAAACACCATTCGTGCTGTCAAGGTCTTTGATAAATATACCGTCGGGTTTAAGAAATATCATACAGTGGCGAGCCGAAATATATGGGTCGCTAAGGACCAGGTCGCATGATGGATCCGCGCCGAGAATGATTTGTGAGTCGATAAGGAGCGCTTTTGCTCCAAGTTCATCCCCCTGAATCACTTCCACTGATCCGGTTACTGTTTCAAGAAGACCGGTGGTTGAGTCAAATTTAAGGGTCCCTTTTGGTGCTGAGGAATTACTCTGTTTAACCCCTTTTTCCACAAGCTCATCTTGTTTTACCAGAATATCATAATCTCCAACTGTGGCGGTCATACCCGGGACCAGCTTACCTGAAGAGAGGGGTTGGTTCTCGACTGTAATGTCGGAGCCTTTTTTTACAGAGAAAAAAAGCTCGCCACCGACCGGAATAAAAGAGATATGGAAAGCTTTGCCCGATGAAAGAAGAAGGGCGTCGCCTTCCTCTTCATTTCCCAGGGTCAGACCGGAAAAAGGGATACGAAGGGAGACAATGAATTCATTACCTCTTTTGATTGCTAGAATAAAGTGCATAAACCTCCCCCTTGAAAAAACAGCCAGGAAAGACCGGTTCTCTCTGTTTCATTTAATGATCTTAAATACAAAAGGTGATTTTGGCAAAAAAAAACCAGAGGGGGGCTAGCCTCTGGCTCTTAAAGGAGGTTAATTGCTATGGTGTGAAGCAATTTCCTATGCGCGACTAAGTTTTGTTGCAAAAAGTATTCCCGTCGAGGAAGAAATTCCTTGTTTGAGAAAATATATAACAAATATAAGTATATCTACTGTTTGAGTTAAAGCAATGATTGAAGTTTTTAGGCCAATAATGGTGATTGACACCCTCAGAAAATTGAGGCTTGTATCAAAATTCTGAAAAAGTCACCAAATTATCGATTTTTCATTATTTATGTCAAAAGGTCATATCTATTCCCTGTCCTAAAATCAGGACGGGGCTGATTTTGGTTTCCAGTTTAGGAATGAGCAATTTTTCGCGAGGTCAAGGAAATCAA
>CAYSHR010000500.1:0-3401 GCA_964430795.1 uncultured bacterium | reverse complement strand
TGCAATGGTTGCGGCTTCTGCGGAGCCCTGGAACTAAATTATATTTTGGATATGAAGTTCGACGTTATTCCTGTTGTTGACAGGATCAGCAAGTAGCGATTTTATATCATTTTTTAACGCATTTTGCCGCGGCTGCCATGTCAGGAGCCTCTTCTAAACAGCTTTGGAATTCTTTAAATTGTTCCGGATTTTTCCGACATATGACAGGGCACCTGGAGGCTATCCACCTCTCTAGCGGCTGGATGGTTTTTAAATGTTCAATAGGGTCTCCGTCCTTTCTTAAGTCCCCCAGTTTCTCCATTAATTTTGAACAGCTTTTCATGCAGGGCGCCATCCCCATCATGGTTGCCGTAGAATTTTCTTTTTCCGGCTCTACCTTTTTTTCATCATTTTTCTCACAGCTAAAAAGAAAAAATCCAAAAGCTGTTAAGAGAAAAAATATCGTGATTTTTTTCATCCCAAATCCCCTGGAGATTTAATCCACTTTTACAGGGCAAAAATCAATTCCATCAGCGGAGGTAAAGATATACTTCACTCCCCTCTTCTCCCCTATAAAAGCCTTTTTACAATCTTCTGAATGAAGATGGCCGTAAACAACGGTTTCGACTTGGTATTGCTGAATAATATCAGAAAATCCCGGATCATCAATATGGCTGATAAAAGGAGGGTAATGGATCATGACAATAATCCTAGCGGGATTTTTTGCCGAATCCAAAGAGAGCTTCAGCCGGGCTCTCTCTCTTTCAAAGTATTTTTTGTCCTCTAAATAGGTTTCCGTTCCAAAAACAGGTATAGTGTAGCCCTTGGCGCCACATATGGTCCTGCCCTTTACAACAATCGAGTCGTTCTGAAGAGGATAGATTGAGGGCGGAAGGTTTTTTCTCATCCATTTGATTTTTTTCCACCAATAATCATGATTTCCTTTTGTGAGAATTTTTTTTCCCGGCAAACCAGCCAACCATTTCAAGTCAAAAAGAGCCTGTTCAAATGTCATTGCCCACGAAATATCACCGGCAATCAAAACCGTATCCTCGGGGTCTACCTTCTCTTTCCAGTTCCTTTCAATCCTCTCCACATGATCGTCCCAATGGTCGCCAAAAATATCCATGGGCTTATCAACAGCGAAAGATAGATGCAGATCCGAAATAGCCCAGATGGTCAAGTTCAACTCCCTTTAGCGCGATTTTTATTTCTTCTGCATAAATACGCCGCCGCCTGAATATAGAGCATCCTTAAACCCCCTTTCAAAAAGCCACCGCGCCGCTTCGGCGGCTCTGACGCCTTTGGCGCAAATCACTGTAACAGGCGTGCTCTTATCCAACTCACCCATTCTATGTCTAAGCTCCTCAAGGGGAATATTGACAGCGCCCTCTATTGGCAGATTGGAAGCTTCCCTTTTTGTCCTGACATCAAGAATTGTTCTTGATTCAAAAGAAACAAGGGGATTAACCGCGAAAATGCCATCCTCCTGATTTTGGGCGGCGGCGCCAAGAACATAAAGAGGGTCCAGGGCCGGGGCAAAGGGCGGCGAATAGGCAAATTCCAGATCCAGCAAATCCATGATTGTGCCCTGGTTTAAAATAAGATTGCCAAGAACATCCACCCTTTTGACAACCTCACCGGGCCCTACTGCCTGAAATCCCAGCACCTTGAGTGTTTTTGGAGAGTAAAGAAGCTTCAAAAATATATTTTTCTCCTCAGGGTGATAGTGGGCGATATCACTGAAAGTTCCCCATACCGCTCTGTATTCGATTCCCTCTTGTTCAGCCACAGCCTGGCATAGTCCTGTGGAGGCGATATTATAATCAAAGGCTTTTACACAGGCGCTCCCGGCTACTTTTCCAAACAAAGTGTTTTTGCCGGCCAACTGATCTCCCACAACCCGGCCCTGTTTGTTTGCCAGGGATCCAAGAGGGATTATCCCGGTCTGCCCATAAGCGAGCTTGACTTCCACGCAGTCCCCCGCGGCATATACATCCTTATGGCTGGTCTGAAGCTTCTCATTAACAACTATGCCGCCACTGGAACCGATTTCAAGCCCCATCTCCCGAGCTATTTCAACGGCTGGTTTTACACCCATGGCCACAATGGCGTACTGGGCTTTTACCAGCCCTTTTTCGGTTTCAATCTCAACTCCATCAGCATCATCTTTTATGTAATTCACGCCGGCGCCGGTCAATATTTTTATCCCCTGGCCGGCAAGATGTCTCTCCAGAACAGCCGACAACTCAGGATCAAGCATCCTGGGCAGCACATTCTCCTGAGCCTCGATCAGAGTCACCTCAACACCCCACATTCCTCCAAAAGCCTCGGCCAATTCAATTCCGATAAACCCTGATCCGATAATGGCTATGTTCTCCATCCGGCCGGTTTCCAACCTCTCCCGCCAGGCCATTGCGTCCTGGATGGTCTTGAAGGCTGAAATCCTCTTTGAGTCTTTTGAAACATCCGGAAACACAAAAGGGCGCGCCCCTGTGGCCATTACAAGCTTATCAAAGGAAACCACCTCTTTGGCACCATCTGTCACGCTTCTCAATTTGACGGTTTTATCCTCCATGTTCACAGACGCGGCCGCTGTCTGAACCCTAACATCGAGACCTTTTACTTTATGGAAAAATTCCGCGTCTCTAATGGCACCCCACGCTGTAGCCCTTAATGGTCTGGGAGTTTCAATATCCCCTGATACATAATATGGAAGGCCGCAGGCGCCATAAGAAATTATTTTTCCCTGATCAACAACAATAACGGAGCTATCGGGCAATAATCTTTTTGTTCTGGCAGCCGCTCTGAGTCCGGCAGCCGACGCGCCAATAATCACAACTTTCAAATCATCAGTCTTCTTTTCCACAATTTTATCCTTCCATACCAAATCCCGCCATCCCCCTGGACAATAGGCAAAACTCACTGGAGCAGTTGGTGATTCTGAAATAATCGGCAAATCCCCGGGGCACCGGTTCAGATCACGGATGACCTTGGCCTGGTTGACCGGCGAGTTGCCCTATCCGCGTTGTGCGCGAATCCATATGAGGCTTCCCCCTGGTCAGGGCGTCATCCGCGTCTTGCGGCGGACCGGGTTTGCCCCCTTAGCCGGGCAAACAAAAAGAGAAGCTTGCCAATAATCAGCAAACTCCCCTTAAAAATCGTATGGTGCGAAAGGGGAGACTCGAACTCCCACGAGCGTAAGCCCACTGGACCCTGAACCCAGCGCGTCTACCAATTCCGCCACTTTCGCGAAAAAAAAGCTATTTTCAATAAAATGGCAATCTTTGATAACAATGAAGAGAGCACCGTGTCAAGATAAATATCCGTTGGGCAGGGTAATCGCTCAGTTACAAGGGGGCTTTTGGGAAAAGGGGGGAGATGTACTTGTTACGTGTCCCCGGATTTTCATATATGAGATC
>CAYSHR010000499.1:0-3409 GCA_964430795.1 uncultured bacterium | reverse complement strand
CCCGAATATATATAACCGGCGTGAGGCGCGATGACGCCCATGACATCGCCGCCAAAATCGGCAACTTTTGCCTGAAAAATATATCTTTCCACCTCTTTTTCAAGATTCTCCTTAATACCGGTATAAAACTGCCCTGCCACTACAGGCTCAAAAATCATAATGGACCCCTCTTTCTCTTTTGTCTCACCCTTTGCCCGGACTTTCATTGCATCGGCATCATTTTTGACGCAAGCGCCAATCACCACAGTCAAAACCAGAAAAATGATCAGACTTGTTCTTTCAAACATCCCATCCCCCCTCCACGGTTTTTCCCGATTTCATGGATTTGATATTCATTACTGAAATCAGCACATTTCTCTTATATTACAAACCACGGGATTCATCTGCAAGGAAATTGATGAGGGTTGACAATAAGGCTTTGAGCCCTCTACCGTAACAAGCTCGGTTCAGTTGTTTTTCTGAAAGCGCGGCAAAGAATGAAAACAAAACTTTTTCATATCATAGGCGCCGGATTGGCGGGTTCTGAAGCCGCCTACCAGTTGGCAAAAAGAGGGTGCGATGTAAACCTGTATGAGATGAAACCCGTCAGGTTCAGCCCTGCCCATAAATTGAATGGACCCGCCGAACTGGTCTGCTCCAACTCCCTTGGCAGCGATAACCCCGGTTCCGCCGGCGCTCTTTTAAAAGCCGAGCTTCGCGCCCTTGACAGCCTTATCTTAAAAAGCGCTGACAAAGCAAAGGTTCCCGCCGGCGCCGCCCTTGCCGTTGACAGGATAGCCTTGTGCGACATTGTAAAAGAAACTCTTATGGCTTTTGACAACATCCAATGGTCAGAAGGCGAGGTTCGTGACATTCCTGATGGTGAAGTAATTATCGCTACAGGGCCGTTAACCTCTGATAATCTGGCCAAAAGAATCGACGCCCTTGTGGGAAACCGCCTTTTTTTCTTTGACGCCACAAGCCCGATTATTGACGCGGCCTCCATCGATTATGAAAAAGTATACGCCGCTTCCAGATGGGGAAAGGGGGACCCGGACTATCTCAATTGCCCCATGAACAAGCAGGAATATTTCGCCTTTGTCAAGGAGCTTCAAAGCGCCGAAAAAGTAACACTCAGGGACTTTGAGAACAGAGCTTTATTTGAAGGGTGCATGCCCATCGAGGAGATGGCAAAGAGAGGAGAGATGACTCTGGCTTTTGGTCCTTGCCGGCCTGTTGGTCTGCCGGACCCAAAAACCGATAAGACGCCTTTTGCCGTGGTGCAGCTTAGAAAAGAGGAGACCAAAGGGGGCAGCTATAATCTTGTTGGATTCCAGACCAGGATGACCTTTGGCGAGCAAAAAAGAGTGTTTAGAATGATTCCCGGTCTTGAAAACTGCGAATTTCTCAGGCTTGGGGTTATGCACCGGAATACATATATTGAATCCCCAAGAGTTCTTGATAAAAGATTATGCCTCAAAGATCATTCCAGGATCAGTTTTGCCGGACAGATTACAGGAGTTGAAGGTTATGTTGAAAGCACTGCCCTAGGATTGCTTAGAGCTCTTTTTGTCTTGGATGAAAGTATTTTGCCGCCCCCTGCCCTGTCCATGATTGGCGCCTTACATAATTATGTCACGGAATATTCAGGAAAAGATTTTCAGCCCATGGCCGCCAATTTCGGTCTTCTGCCGCCTTCTGTGAAAAAGATGAGAAAAAAGGATAGAAAGCTTCATTACCATAAGCGGGGATTAGCGGCATTGGAAAACTGGGCTGATAAAATTGTTCAGCTTAAAGGATAAGTAACCCGTCCGCCATCCCATTCAATTTTTTTCACAGCTTGCTGGTTGCAGAAAATCCTCTGGTTATTCCCTGTGGGATCGTCGGGAATCAAAAGAAGGAATGGGTCCTCAGCACGATAGTATTGGGTAAACCCTTCAATTCGTTCTCCATCGTTAAAGTGAATCACCACCGGCTTTCCCTTGGTTTTGACTCTGGGCAGGTGTTTTAAACGCCTGTATTTGGCTCGCCCTTCAAATGTCTTGACGTAGAAAACAGCTTTAATATCGTTGCAACGGATTTTGATCTCTTTATCCTTGTTATGGGGCTTGATCAGGAAATCCTCCTTAGCCTTATAAAAATCACCGGCGAATCCTTTTAGTACGTCGCCATCTATGTATTTAACCACAACTTTCAACTCACTCATATTACCTCCCGACTCTCTAGTAATCCTTTGCCTTTTCCATGTCTGTTCTCAAAATATAAGCTCCTTTGCCAAATGTCTGCTTCACAATGGCGTGGGTACTCTTCTCTCTCCATATTTTCGATTCTGAGTTCTTGTTTTTGACATTGTATTTCCTGCAAAGATAGCTCTTGCCCTCCACATCAATTTTCTCATCTCCCTGATACTCAATGGTTTTATTTTCCACGCCAAGAGTAAAGCTGTTGAGAACCTTATAAGTTCTGCTTTTCCCAGGCACGGTTCTTGAGTAGAGGAAATGGTCTTCGAAATCGAAATAGTCAAAAGCCATCCTCGGGACTTTAACCTCTTTATTTTCACCGTTTCGATTGACATGGAATATGTAATTTACTCCATCGGGTTTTCCTTTTACCGTTGTGGTAAACAGCTCTCCATCTTTCTGCTTTTCAACAGCCTTAACAGAAAGCTCAATCATTGGTTCCAATTCAGAAGAATATAGGGTGATGGAGAAGTCGTTGACAACTTCGCCTGCTCTGTGCTGCAAAATTGAGGTGGTCTTTAAAGTCACTTTGTTTTTGTAGATTATTTTTTCGTATTTTTCATTGTTATATCCAATTCTATGGTCCTTGTCTCCATACCATGAAAACCAATGATTTTGCCCTGTTCGATCATAAATCGATCCACCATGGGCCAGGGTCAAAAAACAGAAGCAGACAATTATCAACCCAAATACCTTGATATTTCTCATAATTATTCTCGGCAAACTCTTTATATAATATTTAAGTATTTGATTTTATATCTTTTCCCTACAAAAAAGAATGACTTATTATAACCACTTGCCACTAAGTTTCCACTCTAAATTGGGTTTTATACAAAAAGTCTAAACTTAAGGCAAGTTTATTCCGATGAAATGAAAGTAATAGTACATTTGGCATTTTTGCTTTGAAAGTTATTAATGAACGAAAGTAGATTCAATCAAAACGAATGGTTGCTTATTAACGGTGATCCCAAAAAGCTCGAATCCATTCTAAAAACTTCCAATACCCGCCTTGACAATTTTAAGCCGAATATTCTTGTTGTGGACGATGATAAGAACATAAGGGACGTTCTTGGTTCTTATTTAAAAAATTTTGGTTTTGACGTTGTAAAAGCCAAAGATGGGCATATCGCCTTGGAATTTGCCAAAAAACAGAATTTCGATATCTGTTTTATTGACCTTATGATGCCTGG
>CAYSHR010000498.1:597-3410 GCA_964430795.1 uncultured bacterium | reverse complement strand
GTTGCCCCTACGAAAACGGAATGTTTACATCAACATGTAAACATTATGGACAAGGCGGCGGGGTTTGAGATCGGTGGGCATGACCCCATTTCTCAACAATGGCCGGCCTTGTCAATAATGTTAGGGAAATGGGGATCGTGTACCCATATCTCATATATGAAAATCCGGGTACACGTAACAAGTATATCTCCCCCCTTTTCCCAAAAGCCCCCATATAACTGGCCAATTACTCTATTCTGTTTTCCAACATCATAAGATCAGCCAAAACAATGGCGGAAACGGATTCAAGAATCACAGGTAATCTCAGGGCGAAACAGATATCGTGACGCCCTTTTATTGAAATCTCCTTTTTCGTGCCGGAAACAAGATCAATGGTTTGCTGCTCTTTTGATATGCCTGCGGGCGGGCGGGCGGCAACAGTAAAAAGAATATCATTGGAGTTGGTTATCCCTCCATTTATTCCCCCGGAATTATTTGTTAAAGTCGTTCCTGATTTATTCAGAATAGGGTCGTTAAACCGGCTGCCTGTCATCTTTGCCGATTTAAACCCGGCGCCGAATTCAATGGCTTTTATTCCCGGAATCGCGAAAACAATGTGACTAAGGAGTGATTCCACAGAATCAAAAAAAGGCTCCCCAAGGCCCGAAGGCACTTTTGATATATGGCAGCTAATAAGACCGCCAAGAGAATCACCTTCTTTTTTTGCCTTCTCTATGGCTCTTTCAATATCCTTTGATCCAGCAACTTCCATTACTCTTGCTTTTATATTAACCGGTTTGATAAGAGCTTTTGCAATGGCGCCCGCCCCTACCAGACCCGCGGTTAACCGACCGGAAAAATGTCCGCCGCCTCGGTAATCGTTAAAGCCGCCAAACTTTAGAAAGGCGCTGTGATCCGAGTGCCCTGGGCGGGGAGTGTTTTTGATCTTTTCATACTCGGATGAATCAATATCCTTGTTTGGAAAGAGAATTAATATGGGCGCGCCTGTGGATTTGCCTTTAAACACGCCGGAAACAAAATCGGGTTCATCCTTTTCAACTCTGGAGGTTGTCCCAACCTTTCCTCCAATCCTTTCAGCAAGCTCCTTTCCAAATGATATTTTTTCCATATCCAAACCCGCCGGGCAGCCATCCACCAATATGCCTACTGCCTGGCCGTGAGACTCGCCAAAGATACTTACTCGAAACACTCTGCCAAATGAGTTCATTGCCGACCTTCATTAATAGTTTGCAAGTCATAAAGAAACCCTGGATATGACTTTGAAACCGCCTGACAATTACCAAAAGAAATATATTCCCGGGAACTTACAGCAGCTATGATCAAAGCCATGGCGATTCTATGGTCATTGTGAGAATCAACATGCCCGCTGGATATTTCCCCGCCTTTAATTTTCATCACATCGCCCTTAACATCCATAGCGATCTTCAATTTTGAAAATTCACTTATGAGAGTATCGGCCCTGTTGCTCTCTTTTGTCAAAAGCCTTTTTACCCCTTTTATGTTTGTGACTCCCTTGCAATTAACCGCCAGAGCCACAAGAGGGGGGAACAGGTCAGGGCATTGGGTCGCGTCAAAATCAAATCCTTTCAGGCGCTCTTTGGTTACAGTGACGGAGTTTTTCCCTAATATGATTTTGGCTCCACATTGTTTCAGCCCTTTGAGGATTTTTATATCAGCTTGCTTAGACTCAAGATTCAATCCAGTGACTTTTACCTTTCCCGCTGTTGCCCCCGCGACCAAAAAGAACGCGGCGCCTGACCAGTCGCCTTCAACATGAAAAGTTTCTTTATCCGGCGCCTGCCCTCCCTCAATCACAAATCTTGTGTAACTTTCGTCATGGTCGATCTTGATTCCAAAGTCCTTTAAAACCGAAACCGTTAAATCCAGATACGGAGAGCTAACCGGATTTTTAACAATAACCTCCGATCCTCTTTCACAAAAGGGCAAGGTTATAAGTAGACCGGAAACAACCTGTGATGTTTGGCTTCCGTCAACCTCGATATTTCCCCCATTTATCGGACCTTGTATTTTAATCGGCGCGAAACCATTATTAGAAACGCAGCTTGCGCCGAGCTTTTTTATTGGATCACAAATCATATCCATTGGGCGAGTATTCAAAGAGCCGGACGGGAAAAGCTCTATCGGGCTTGGAAATTTTGCCGCCAACACAGAAAATAATCGAAGGGCAAGCCCTGATTCACCGCAGTCAATTTTAGAAAGTAGAGGACCCTTGCTTCCCTCTATCTCCACTCCTTTATCCATGTAACGAACTTTAGCTCCAAGCCCAATTGATATTTTCAGAGCGGATCGAACATCATCGCAAAGTGAAGAGGCCAAAATAGCTGTCGTTCCCTTTTTTAAAACAGCAATAGCAATGGCTCTTATCAATACGGATTTTGAAGGAGGGGCATTTATCTCGCCGCTTATTTTTACCGGATCAATAACAGTCATCTTCTAACTTAGTTTTGATTTTGTAATTTTGACTTTGGCTTCAATTTTGCCCTTTTCCATATCCGCGAAGGAGAACTCAAATCGAAATCCCCCTCTATCAAAATAGGCTTTCGGGTAGCCCTGGGCGTCCAGCATTCTTATAAAATCATACATTTTTTCCATTGAGATTCCGTCGGGTATAAGACTCTGCTCCGGTGTTCTTCTGGCAAAAATGAAAGGCGTCCCTTTTTGAGGAACAGGCGTCGGTGTCTCTTCAATTATCTCCTTGATCATTTTAGCGGCAAGAAGGGAACTCCGAATATAGATATCTTCCGCTCTTCCTGAAATATCCATTCTTTTCTTAAGATAGACCGGCCCGGCGT
>CAYSHR010000498.1:0-587 GCA_964430795.1 uncultured bacterium | reverse complement strand
ATCTCCTTTTCCATTTTAAGAGCCGTAAGCATAGTTGATTTTTGCCCCTGAATAATCAGGTTTTGCAAAGGGCTTCCCCCTCTGCCATAGGGCACGTCAGCCATGTGAAAACAGACGCAATCAAAGGGCTCAAATATTTCCTTTGGAACAATCCATGACCAATGAAGAAAAAATATATAATCCGGGTTCATTTCCTCTACAAATTGACGAGTGAGTTTTTCAGGGCTGTCAACAAAATTCCATACGCCGGGATATGTCGAAATAATTTTGTCAAACACATCGCGGTTCCATGATTTTTTTCCAGCCACAATATAATTTTTATTCTCTTTCATCACCTGCTCCGGTTATGGCTTTTTCCATATCATATTCGAAACAATAAAACCTTTGTGCTCGCCTTGTTCAAGAAGGATGAATCCCGCCTTTTTAAAAGCTTCAAGAGAGGCTTTGTTTTCAATTTTAATTCTTGCTAAAACCGTCACTTCTCCTTTTCTTTCAGCCAGTTTTTTACATCCTTCCAAAATGACGAATTTTCCAAGTCCCTTATTTCTCAAGCCTGGAGAAACCGAAACATCAACTTCCCAATGTTT
>CAYSHR010000497.1:0-3411 GCA_964430795.1 uncultured bacterium | reverse complement strand
TTTGATAGCGCCTTATTCTTGTCAATGGGTTTGATCATCCTACTTACTGTTATCATTCTAACGATAATGGTCATCAGCATAAAAAGGGCGAAGAGAAAATTCAAAGAGGTGAAAAACCTTCTTTCCGTTGAATTACGTGTCAGGCAAGAAGCGGAAAAAGTCTTAAAGGCAAATGAAAAGAAATTCCGTCTTATCACGGAAAACTTGAATGATATGATTTTTATGACCGATGAGAGAGGTTTCTTTAAATATATTGGCCCAATATACTGGAAAAACATGGGCTACACGCCTAAGGATATGGCTGGTAAAAATTTCTTTGACTTTATCCATGCAGATGAAATGCGAGAAGTGAAGGACGTTTTTCAAGAGATTTTCTCAAGAAATAGCGGGGGTGTTGTAGAGAGCAGGTTTCTTAACGCCAAAGGTAGTTATGTCTGGGTTGAGATAACAGGCAACGCTCTTTTCGATAAGAATAAAATTTTAACCGGCGCCATTATTACCGCAAGAGATATATCAGGCAGGAAGGAAGCTCAGGAAAAGCTGGCTAAAGCTCAGTTGCTCCTTGAAGCCGCTATTGAGCAATCTCCAGCGGGAATACTCATCGCCGAGCCGCCAGAGGGCAGAATTGTCATCGCCAATTCAGCCGCTCTTGGAATCGAAGGAAAGAGCAGAGTAAATCTGCAGGAAATCCCCAAACAACTCCACCCACGGGAATGGCGATTATTCAGACCGGATGGAACCATGCTTGACACTGATGAACTACCACTTTATCGAGCCGTCCTTTACGGTGATGTTTCAACGAATATTGAGGTTATGATAGAAAAACCCGACGGCCAAAAACGCTTGGTGTTGGTCAATGCCGCGCCAATCAGAGACGCTGAAGGAAACATCATTGCCGGCGTTGTCGTCTTTCCTGATATAACAGCCAATAAAAATGCTGAAAAAGAGAAGTCCGAACTTGAGGATCGTTTACGTCAATCGGCGAAAATGGAGGCGGTGGGAAGTCTTGCCGGAGGCATAGCTCATGATTTTAATAATATTTTAACCGGTATCATTGGCTATTCTGAAATAATCCTGCTGTCAATCACCAAGAATGATTCCTTCTATGATGAAGCTGTCGAAATCAGGCAGGCTGCCACCAAAGCCGCGGGATTGACAGAGCAACTTCTGGCTTTTTCCAGAAAACAGGTTATATCACCCAAGGTATGTAATATTAACAATGTTCTTTCCAGTGGGGAGCGGATGCTCAAGCGGGTTATCGGAGAGGACATCAATCTCGCTTTTACCTACGCGCCAAAGGTCTGGCCCATTAAAGCTGATAAAACTCAAATAGATCAGATTCTTCTGAACCTGGCAGTCAACGCCAAAGACGCCATGACTGAAGGCGGCAGCCTGATTATTGAGTCGGCGAATGTGACAATAGATGGAAGATCGCGGCAAAGCTTGCCTGACATGCCCTTGGGAGAATATGTGATGATCGCTGTAAGCGACAGCGGCGTGGGCATGAGTGAAAAAGTAAAAAGCAGAATTTTTGAGCCATTCTTTACAACCAAGGAAAAGGGCTCGGGCACAGGGTTGGGCCTTGCCACCGTTTATGGCGCGGTGAAGCAGAATAATGGGTATATTTACGTGTTTTCAAAATTTCAAAAGGGCACTACATTTAAAATCTTTTTCCCAAAAACCAGTGAGGAGTTTAAGGAAGAAAACAAAGTCACGCCTATCTCTCTTTTGGCAAGGAATGAAGTTATTCTCCTGGTTGAGGATGAAGAGATGGTGCGGGAATTGGCCACAAAAGTGCTTCAAAGGCATGGGTATAGAGTGTTTGTCGCAAAAAACGGCAGCGAGGCTCTCTATCTATTCAGAGAGCATAAAGAGACCATAGATATTCTGGTTTCCGATGTGGTCATGCCGAACATGAGCGGCAAGGAACTGTTTGTGGAATTGAGAAAAGTAAAACCTTTTTTGCGAGTTCTTTTCATGTCGGGATATGCCGAGGATGAAATTGTTCATGAGGGTATCTTGGAAAAAGACACTCACTTTATTCAGAAACCATTTACCATCGATGAGTTTGTTACAAAAGTGAGAGAAGTATTGGATTTGGAAACAGAGGCTAATCCTCTCTGCTCTTGACCCTTTCCCACATGGTAGCCACTTCTCCGGTAAGAGAAACCTTTGACCGCATGGCTTTGTTTATCCAGGTTACAGTATTTCTTCTGGGGTCAAGGGGAGCAAGCCCTCTTTCGGTTTCATGTACAAAGAAAAGAAGTCTCGGGCGAAGTTTGCCGATTTGACCGTCGGCTGTCCGCTCTGTTACATAACGCCCTCCAGCAGTGGATTCCATAGGAACCCAGCCGATTTTGGGGAGATATACTTCAACAATTTTATGATACATGGTATCCCTTGTTTTTATTCTCGCGGCGTTTGCTTTTGCAAGTGACCCTGAGATATATCTTGCGGGAATTCCTTTTGCCCTGCACAGGGCGATCATGGCGAAAGAGTGCTCCGTACATGAGCCATGCCCTTGTTTTAACACTTTAACCGCTGTGTCTTTTCTTCCGTCGCCCTTATAGTGGATATTCTTTCTGACGTAAAGCCAGATTGCCCTGGCCTGCATTAAAATATTCGTTTCATCTCCCACGGCCTGATTTGCGGCCTGGATAATATATGGCTTGTTGATTCTGTAAAAAGGACCGTTTTTTGTGTAATCCCGGCGAATATCCTCAGGAATATCATCCAAGGTTCCCACAGTTTCCTTATACAGAGGAATATCCACTTTATAGATTTCAACCTCAGCATGATATTTCACCCCAAAGGCCATCTCTTTTGAAAGGGCGCCAAAGCTAAAGGCGGCGATTTTATAACCATATCTTGATTCGATTATTCTGGTTGGCTCGGGCTCGATCTTATAAGAGAGAACCCTCTGGTAAAGTTTATTGTTCGCCGGCAGAGGGAGATAGATCATTACATTTTCCCTTAAGGGATTTCTGTTTACCCTGAACATTGCTGAAAAATTCACTATGAACTGTTTTGGGGAGTTATCAGGAAAAAAATCGACAGGATAATTGTTATCGTCCCTAACGCCATAACCCCAGCGATAATTTCCGGAGGCGAATATGGTAAGAGAAGGGAGTAATACAATCAGAATAAAAAGGGTAAAAATGGCGATTCTTGATCTCATAACATTATTATCACGTTAACAGATGGCAAGGTCAAGTTGGTTGACTCCTCTTTTTTTGAATCGTTCAGCGGCAAAGGTTTTTTTGGAGATATGGGGACACGATCGAATGGCACTAAGTTAAGCTCCAGTAACATTCAATAATTGTTATTCGTGGGCAATCAAATGGCTTGATCTACCCCACTCGTTGTCAATGACCGACACCGCCGGTAGGGGCAGGCCTCTGTGCCTGCCCT
>CAYSHR010000496.1:0-3415 GCA_964430795.1 uncultured bacterium | reverse complement strand
AAGTTGTCGAGTGCGTGGCGAAAATAAACACCGGCGCGAAATATGACAAGGGCGCCTTCTATCGCTCTGTTGGCTTAAATGGCGTTGGGACCAAAGCGGTTAACGCCCTGTCTGAATATTTTCTTGTGGAGTCCTTTAGAGACGGCAAGGTGAAAAGGGCGGAGTTCGAGCGAGGCGAACTGCTCAAGGAATACCGCCTTTCAGCCACTACTGAGAGGAACGGCACAAGAATTCTCTTTACGCCGGATCCTGAGATTTTCCCCGATTTTTCCTTTGAGGACTCTCTGATAATCGACCGCCTCTGGAATTACGCCTACCTGAACAGAGGGCTCAAAATCATCTTTAACGGCAAGACCATAGCCGCGGACAACGGCCTTGCCGATTTGCTTGAACGGGAGATTAACGGCGCCGCCCTCTACCCCCTGATTCATGTTGTAAGTGATGAGATCGAGTTTGCCCTGACCCATACAAATAATTATGGCGAGTCATACATGTCCTTTGTAAACGGCCAATACACCACCGACGGCGGGACCCACCAGGCGGCTTTTCGCGAGGGGATATTAAGAGCCTTCAGAGAGTTTTTCAAAAAGGACTTTGACGCGCCCGACGCCAGGGGTGGAATCGTGGGCGCGGTGCTTGTCAGGATTCATGAGCCGGTTTTCGAGTCCCAGACAAAAACCAGACTCGGCTCCACCATGGTAACCCCGGACGGCCCTTCGGTGCGCTCTTTTGTTGTGGATTTTGTCAGGGATCACCTTGAGAGATATCTACATAAAAACGAGAATATCGCAAAGGGGATTCAGGGGAAAATTCAGAGAAATGAAAAAGAGCGAAAAGAGCTGGCCGGGATCAAAAAGCTGGCTAACGAACGGCAGAAAAAGGCCAACATCCACAACAAAAAGCTTCGGGATTGCAAGTATCATTTTAACAAGAAAAAAGACAAACAGAGGGAGGCGACTCAGCTTTTTATTACAGAAGGAGACAGCGCGTCAGGAAGTCTGAACAAAGCGAGAAATCCTCACGTTCAAGCAGTATTTTCTCTAAAGGGCAAACCGCAAAATACTTATGGGCAGACGCGTAAAGTTGTATATCAAAACGAGGAGCTCAACTTGCTCCAGCACGCCCTTGGTATTGAAAACGAGATGGATGAGTTGCGATATAACCAGATAATAATCGCCACCGACGCCGACGTGGACGGCATGCATATCAGGTTGCTTCTGCTAACGTTCTTTTTGCAATTCTACCCTGACCTTGTAAAAAAGAACCATCTTTACATTTTGCAAACCCCTCTGTTCAGAGTCAGAAATAAACAGAAAACCATCTATTGCTATTCGGAAAAAGAGCGGAACAAGGCAGTGGATGAACTTGGCAAAAAGCATGAAATCACCCGATTCAAAGGGCTTGGAGAAATATCCCCAAATGAATTCGGCCAGTTTATCAACCAGGATATTCGCCTGGATCTTGTAGCCTGGCCGGCAGGGTCGAGAATGCAGGACCTTCTGAAATATTACATGGGGAAAAACACTCCTGATCGCAGGGAAGACATTATAAAAAACCTGATTATCGAACCCGAGGATATTGTGGAAAAGAAAGTGGATTGATTGGATGGCAAAATCAAAAGGAACCAAGAGAAAAAAAAGCAGCGGACGCCAGGCTGAACTGTCATTTACGCCAAAAGCCCATACCGGCAAACTGCCTATCAGCCAAACCTATCGGGATTATTTCATCCAGTACGCTTCCTACGTTATAACAGACAGGGCGATTCCTGATGTGGCTGACGGGTTCAAGCCTGTGCAGCGGCGGATCATGCACTCCCTTAAAATTATGGATGACGGCCGGTATCATAAGGTGGCCAATATAATCGGCCACTGTATGCAGTTCCATCCCCATGGCGACGCCTCCATCGGAAGCGCTCTTGTAAATATGGGGCAGAAAGAGCTTCTGATTGACACCCAGGGAAACTGGGGGGATCCCATTACAGGGGATAAGGCGGCGGCGCCAAGATATATAGAGGCGCGGTTGACAAAATTCGCAAAGGAGGTTTTATACGGGCCTCACCTTACCGTATTTAAAAAAACATATGACGGTAGAAAAACCGAACCAGTGACATTTCCGGCCAGGTACCCGATTCTACTGGCCACAGGCGCCCAGGGCATCGCTGTAGGTCTATCGACAAAAATCATGCCTCATAACTTCTTAGAGATTCTTGTCGCCTTAAAGGCCTCTTTAAAAAAAGAACCCTTTGAGCTTTTCCCGGATTTTCCAACCGGGGGCCTTGCAGATGTAAGCGATTACCGCGACGGCCTTGCCGGTGGCAAAATAAAGGTGCGGGCAAAAATCGAGAAGGGCAAAGGCAAAAACATTATTATCAGGGAATTACCCTTTGGCGCCACTACCGGCTCTCTGATTGATTCAATAATCGCGGCGTCTGAAAAGGGCAAGATCAAGATATCCCACGTCGAGGACAATACCGCGGCCAAGGTGGATATCCAGGTTACTTTTCAAAGGGGGGTGGATATTGACAAAGCCATGGACGCCCTTTACGCCTTTACCGATTGCGAGGTTTCCATAAGCCCCAACGGCATGCTTATCCGGGATGAAAAGCCGGTAGCCATGGGCGCCACCGAGATGATTCATTTTATGGCGAAACAGATCAAAAATCTTCTTAAAGAAGACCTGAAATACAAGCTCGAGCAGCAGGAAAAGAGATGGCACTACAAAAGCCTCGTCCAGATATTTGTGGAAAATCGTATTTATCTTCGTATTGAAAAGAGCAAAACCTGGAAATCGGTTTTGTCGGAGATTGACAAGGGTTTGGCGCCTTTTAAAAAAAGGTTGCGACGCCCTGTAGTTAACAACGATCTGGTTATGCTCACCGAGGTGAAAATCCGCCGCATAAGCGCCTGGGATTCGGACAAGGCAAAGGATGAGCTTCTGGCTATTGATAAAGAGATAAAGAAGATCAAGAGAAGCCTGAAAAACCTCACAAAGCACACAATAAAGTGGTTTGATTACCTCCAGGAAACATATGGAAATGGGCGGGAGAGAAAGACTGAACTTGCCTCTTTTGACGCCATAAAAGCTGTGGCTGTTGTGGAGAGAACCGAGAAGCTCTACGTTGACCGCAAGGGAGGTTTTGTTGGTACAGCCTTAAAAAACGCAGAGGAACTGGGCCCCTGTTCCTCGTTGGATGACGTAGTGGTTTTTCTGAAAAACGGCGGGATGCAGGTAGTCAAAGCAGGGGAAAAAGTCTATGTCGGCGAAAAAATTATCTATGCCGGGCTTTTCAACCTCGAGGACAGGAACCAGGCTTTTTCCATGATCTATGAGGATAAAGCCACAGGAAAAGCCTGGGCAAAAAAATTCACCGTTGGCGGTGTTACAAGAGAGAAAATTTATAATCTGACTTCAAACG
>CAYSHR010000495.1:0-3419 GCA_964430795.1 uncultured bacterium | reverse complement strand
GCGAGTACCTGCCTTTGCTTGGCCTGAAGTTCCTTTCCAAAACCATCGGCAAAGTAAAGGCAAAGCTGCATAAAGACTTGAAGGTTATGGGTTACCTTCTTACCATGTACGACAGGCGGGAGAAGATAACATTTACTGTTGAGGATACATTGAGGGAGAAGTTCCAGGAACTGGTTTTCCCCAATCCCATAAGAATCAACACAAAGCAAAAAGGAGCGCCCAGCCGGTCCCAGACCATATTTCAATATGAGCATAGTGAGTCCGGCAAGGGAACTCAGGATTTTATGGCATTGACCGAAGAGGTCGTTTCACGGATTAAAGGAGGGGTTTAAATGCTCGCCAAAGAAGATTTCGATTCTATTTTCGATGATACCAAAGGAAAGAAGAAAAAGACCACCAAGAAGAAGGGAAAGGCAAAAAAGGTGGTTCCCAAAAAGACCGCCGCTAAAAAGAGTGTAGCGAAAAAAGCCACAACCAAAAAAGCCGCTACAAAAAAGGTTGTCCAATCTGCGAAAAAAGCGCCGGTCCAGGAACCTTTGAAAATTGACCGCTTCACCGCTTTATCCACAGTTCTGCATAACCATGAGGCCGAGGCTTTATATCGCAAGGGAAAAGAGGATAAAATACTCGCTCTTTCCCTTTTTGCTTTCGGCGTTCTGATTTTTGGTGTCATGATGGTTTTCGCGGTTGATAATACTTTTGGCTGGTTTGGAAGCCTCATTCTGAGGTTGTTCTTCGCCGGCTGCGCCGCTCTTGTGGGTCTTGCCGGAAGCTCCATGGTGGAACTTAACCGTAAGAGGCTCCAGGACCTGCTTGCCATGGTGGTAAAGATTCACGAGTCTTTCGGATTTTTCAGGGAAGGCGCCTATCCAACCGGCAACGGCCCATATTTCCCAAACACATATAAATTCATTGGCAGTATTAATGATGATGAGACAAACTATGCCCAGCTTATTATCAAGATCGCGTCTGCCGGCGCGGTTGTGGCCATAATGCTCCTTGCCTGATCAGAAAGCTTTTTCTATGGCCAAAAGAATTCTCTTTGCCCCTCATCGCTTGGAGGCGACCGCGTTTCTGGCCTGCCTTGCAAAAGAAGCAGGTTATGAAATAGAGTTGGTTTCCGATAGCGCCGACCTTAAGAGCAGACTGAAGGATGAAGCGCCGGACCTGTTGTTGCTTGACACTCCTTACCCGGGCAAAGAAGCCATGGATGTGGCAAAGCCAATTTTCGAGGGGGTGAGTGTTCCCTGGCTATCTGACGTTCCCATTTTTGTTCTGGATTACGATGATGGGTTAAACAGCAAAGCTTTTGTTGAATCCATCAGTTTCGGCGCCATTCTTGGTTGCATGAAACCACCCATTTCCGTCTCCTCGTTTATTGAGAAACTGGCTCTTTCAGTAGGGGAGGCTGAAAATATTAAATCGGGAACCTACCTGGCTTACTCTTTCAATAATCAAAATACAGCAAGGTTGATACTCCTGGGAAACCGATTTCAATTCACCGGGCAGATGACTTTTACCCGGCGGGATGTAACCAAGACCATCTACTTCGAGGAAGGCATGGTGGTTTCGGCTTCCAGCAATCTCAGCCTTGACAGAATCGGAAATCTCTACATCTCCAAAAATATTATTGACGAAAATGTTCTGAATGAGGCTCTTGTGGCAACTTCAGATTCTGATAAGCTCATCGGACGAGAATTTGTGGATAGGGGAGTTATTGACGAAAAAGGACTTGTCCAGGGGCTTCTTGAGCAGTCTCAGGCGATAATTTTATCTCTGTTCGATTGGGGAGAATATGAGGTCTCATTTTCTCTAAATTGCGTCAATCGCCCTCCAAAGGTCATGCTGCAAACAAAACCCTTCTGGCTTATCAGAAATGGCATAGAGCGAATTTTTAAAAATGATGGAATGGAGGACGTATTCCCTCCTCCAAGCTGGTTTGTCTGGCCAAACCACTCGAACACTATGGACTTGAAATTTACCCGGTTTTCAAAAGACGAGATCAGCTTTCTTTCCTTAATAAATGGGCAAGCCGCCATTGGCAGCTTGATAGAAAACAGCCCCTTTGATTACCAGAAAACCAGAGAATTTTTATTGACTCTTATACTTACCGACATGATCAATCCTTCCAGGGAACCCCTGGAAAGAGAATCTCCATTTCTAGGTGTTTCTCCCGATGAAATGAAAAGCACGCCATTTTCCGAGGCATTCTTTTATCAAAATCATCTCCATGCCGATAAGGATGATCCCCCTCCAATTACAAACGAGGAACTTCATGCCGAACTGAAAGAACTTGAAAAAGGCGAGAAGGAAAAGAGCACTCCCTGGGTTTTCCTCGATGATGAGTCGCCTTCAGATTTTTCGGAAATTGGCGACACTGACATAAAGGGACTGCATGTCCGCCGGTCGGATCCGATAAAATACCTTGTAGTTGTGGGATTATGCTTAACAGCTTTGGGTTTGATCTTTGTTTCATTTCTCATGAAATCCTCAAGTACTGATAACATTACAAATATGAGAAAGGTTAATGGTCCGGGAACAGACCTTGCCCCTGTATTCACTTCGGCCATGGACCTGTGCAACATCGGTCTGGAACTCCTGAAAACCGGTGAACCCTATGTCCTTAATGACGCGAAAGAGGCTTTTGAGAAATCCTTGGAGATTGATCCGGATTATCAACTCGCTCTTGAAGGATTGAAGAAAACCGAAATATTAATAAAGTTAAATAGTGGAGAAAACCCGGTTCCTGATAATTCGAGCGGTATTACGAAAACACCCACCATCAAGTAGTTTTTTTATGAAGATTAGCAAGACAATTTCACCTGTCTTTTTGACAGGAGGGGTCATCTATTTTGTCTATTGTATAATTTCCGCCTTTGTTCCCCTACTTTCAAATTTCGGATTCGAATTCAACCTCCTTTTGGCGACCATAGCGGGATATATCTCGGCTGTAACGGCGGTGAAGTTTCTTTTTAGGCGCTATCCCCAGAATTTGAAAACGCCCAGAGTTCTTCATGTTTTTACAGATGGCCTTTATCAAATGGCGGCAAGTATAATTATCTTTCAGCTTATTCTGATAACAGGCGCCGCTATTATCGCCGGGCTCTTCTCTTTTGTTTTGGGCAATACATGCAATTGGAGGATTGGAGCAGGGTGGTTTATAACTCTCGCACCGGTTTCAGCTCTTTTTGGGTCTGTATTGGGCATAATTATCGGGACTATAATCAAAAGACCGAATCCCGCGTTGTGGCTGGCAAGGGCGACAGTGGTTTTTGCCATAGGTTATTCCATATATCAGATGGCTGCCGGACCTCATTGCTTTTCATACAATCCGATTTTTGGATATTTCCCCGGGCCTATTTATGATCGGGTCGTGGTTATCTCCGAGCAATTTCTTTTATTCAGGTTATCAAATATTG
>CAYSHR010000494.1:0-3422 GCA_964430795.1 uncultured bacterium | reverse complement strand
CCTATGGAGTCGTTTTTTGCTTTTGGGGTCAGTTTGACCAAAAGGTAAACGCCCTTTTGTGTTCTGGCAAGAGGGGTCAAGGAAAAGAGCCTTTTAATCCATCACTTTGATTTTGGCGGCCTGGGAATCGGCCTCTGTCGAGTTTTCAGAAAGGGCGTCCAGCATTTTGCCGTGAGAATCGAGCATGGCCCGAAATGAAGCCTCAAGCTGAATTCTCTGGCGACGAAGGTCGGCTATTTCGCTATTGAGTCTTTGAACCTCTTTTTTGGATTGTTCAAAAAACTTGTCGGCTTTGAGCTTTGCCTCGGCGAGAATAATTTCCGCTGATTTTTCCGCCTGCTTCTTAATATCCTCAGAGGTTTTTTGAGTTGTGAGAATCGCTTCCTTCAACAGTCTTTCCTGGGATCGCAATTCGCCAAGCTCAGATTCAAGCTTTTTAATGATGTCAGCCTGGGCCGTGGTGATCCTGGTAAGCTCTTCCATCTCCAGCCGAACCATATCCAGAAACGCGTCTACCTCGGCAACCTCATAGCGGCTGCCTTTTTTCTTGAACTGCTGCTGCTGAATATCCAGAGGCGTAATCTTCATGATAAAGTCCTGTAAAATAAATTAAAATGTTATTTGTCAGGAATTATACAGTATCCGTTTGTAAAGGCAAGGATATTTGACTTTCTTCCCTTATCGTTCAGTTAGAAGGGGATTTATGGAAAAGCGGAGACATACACTTGTTACGTGTCCCCTGATCTCAAGTCCAGCCACCGGTAACAGAACGATTGCATTATTCCAGAATCAGGTAGACATTTGTGAACCAGTCATCAAAGGCTTCGCGACCCTGGAGAGTTGGAGTAAACATTCCCCCTGTATATTTGTCGTCCTGCATATATAAACTGGAATCCATGGACCACATTTTCGCCGCGGTGACGCCTACCCCCACACCTTCAATCACAATCTCGACGCCGACCTCCGTTACCGCATAGGTCGTAACTCCCGGGGCGTAACCGGCAAAGCCCCCGGCGCCGGCGTTCATATAGTTCTGGTTCGCTCCGGTGGAAAACCGGGCCACAGGTCTTATCGCTCCGCCAAAAAGCCCGTTGTATCGATAGGTTATAGTAGTATTGAAAAGCCCGGTCTGAATGCTTTGGCCAATATCATAGGGCTCAAACATGGTTGATGTGCCGCCGGTGATGTCAATGGTGTGGACGCCCTTCTCAAAGTGACCGCCGAAATAAGCCCAGGTAAATCTTCTAAAGTCCATCTGGGAGGAAAGGATATCATTCACAGGGGTTTCGGGGGGCGTATCTGTGGTGACAATGTACATGGAGCCGGAGCCATCTTCATTATCGGCATGAGATATTGAAAAACATATGATAAAAAATAGCAGCGGAAAAATTGTGATAATAATAAAATTTATTTTCATTTTCCAAACCCGCTTATTGGGCATAACTTTTTCTTGATATATATTATATCTTAAAAGGGTAAATACTATCAATTTAATTCCATTTCTGGTGTTTTTCTTTTTTTAGATATGTTGACAAAAGGGTAAAAATTTGAGATTTTTCGTAGTGTACAGAAGCAAAATGGGAGTTACAATGCTTTGTCTCAAGATCAAATCCATATTTCTTTTTCTGATCATTCTTTCCGTGGTTCTTGCCGGGTGCGGACCCTCGGGCGGGGATGATGATGACGATGATGACGATGATGATGACGACGATGATTTTTCCACAACTGATGACGACGACGACAACGGCGATGATGACGACGATACGCCCGATGACGATGACGATGATGATGACACCATCCCTTATGAACCACCCGATGGCATGGAAGTCGTTTTTTATGATATTGGCCAGGGGGATGCCTCCCTTGTCAGATTTCCCGGCGGTTCCACTATGCTCATTGATGGTGGAATCGACGACATGGGAGACGATGTAATACTTCCACACTTTAAGGAAATCCATCTCAAAGAGCTTGATTATATGGTGGTGTCTCACCCACATGCCGACCATATCGGCGGCCTGGACGAGGTTCTGGACGAGGTATCGGTAAATGAGTTCTGGCACAACGGCGACACCCACACAACCTGGCAGTGGGACGACCTTGTGGACTCCCTTGATGAACAGGATGTCGATTGGGTCCTGGCGACGCGGGGGTTTTCCCGGACCATTGATGGTTGCGATATTGAGGTGCTGAGTCCGGGGCATGATTTTAATGATCTTAACAAAAACAGCATAGTCATGATCATCGAGTGTGAGGGTATTTTTACCATGTTTACCGGCGACGCCACAAAACAGACCGAAAACGACATCATTGGTGAATATGGTTTTGGCCTGGCTTCGGATCTGATAAAAATTCCTCATCATGGCAGTCCGGACAGGGCGTTGGATTTTCCCGATTACGTACTGCCCCAGTTCGGCGTTATTTCCTGTGGCGCGGGAAATCCTTATGGTCATCCCAGCCCTGATATGATGGATGATTGGGAAGATGTGGGGACTGTTCTCTATCGCACTGATCTTGATGGAAGCGTTACAGCCTCTGTTAAAAGTGGAAACATAAATATCACTACAGAGAAATAACTGTAAGAGTTCTTTTACTTGTCGGCAACCACTTGCGACTGTTACATAGCCGGTTTTATGTTACATGACCAACCTTATGTTATTTCAGCATTTGTATACCTGATTTGAATAAATATTTTCGACATTCCTCCTTTACTTCCATGTAAAGTCTGCCGATAAATATTCCAGATTGAAATGTTGGCGCCACGATATAAAACTGAAACAGGGCGCTCTTAAACTTGACGTAAGAAAAAAAGCCACATTTAAAATATTGTTTAGAAGGAGAAATAATGGATGGTCTGAAAAGCACGGAAAAGAGCGTCACCGAGGAACTATCGGGCTTGTTGCTGGAGAAGCTGGAGCTAAAAGACGCTGACGAAAAGGATCATGCTCCTGTCTTGGATATTGAAGGGGTAATTACCAGGTTTGAAGGGGACTTGGCTTTTTTAAAGGAAGCCGCGAATCTTTTTATCAAGGACGCTGAAAAAAGGCTGGCTTCTATTGAAAAGGCGATAAAAGAAGGGCAGGAAACCGATCTTGAATTAAACGCCCACTCTCTAAAAGGAAGCGCTTCCTATATCGGTGCCGACAGAATAAGAGGCGCCGCACACTCCATGGAGAAGGACGCTGCCAATGGAGATATTAATGGCGCGAAAAACCACCTCAAAGTCCTCTATAAAGAGTTTGAGAACCTCGGCAATAAATTGAATGAGTTGCACTGGAATTCTTAACCGGAAAAAGCAAGAGACAGAGAAAAGGGACTGGAATGAAAAAAACCATCTTGGTCGTTGATGACGATGCTTTTATCTATAAAGTTCTAAGCTCATATCTTTTATCCAAAGGCTATGAAACCGTCTGGGCAAAAAACGG
>CAYSHR010000493.1:0-3425 GCA_964430795.1 uncultured bacterium | reverse complement strand
TGGAGTGGGTACAGGGGTCGGTGCTGGAGTGGGTACGGGGGTCGGTGCTGGAGTCGGTACGGGGGTCGGTACGGGGGTAGGCGCGGGGGTAGGCGCGGGAGTTGGAGATGGAGTGGCATTCACAGCCATTCCGGTGCCGAATACCGCTTCATCATAAGCTACCCGATGGAATTCCGCCATGGGAGTTCTTAAGTTCAGTCCCTTATCAGCTTTAAAAATCCCTTTGTTCAGCGGGTTTGTTCTTGGTTTGAGTCTTCTACCGGCGGTTGGTCCACTTGCGGGCAATCCCGCGTCTTTGGCCATTGAATACCACAAATCAGCCAGATTATTCAGAAGTAAATTATAGAGTTGAGTAAGATCGTTTCCAACTTTGTCTCCGCCTGTGCCATTGGCGCAATATTCCAAAATACTGTCTTTGTATGGATTGCTCCAATCTCTCATTATTTTCAGGTGGGATTTGGGATTTTCAATATAGTCGTATCCATCAAAACTAACATATTGAATTCCAACACTCTGCCCAACCTCGGCCTGAAAATGACTGTTGCATTTCGGGCGGGTAATAAGAATAAAATACGAAGATGCTGAAACCAGCTTTGAGAATTTCTGGGCTTCACTCTGGCCGGGATCTTTTAGAGCGGCGACGGTCTCGTCATATACCTGTGAAAAGGACTTTCTCCACCTGTCGGTATATGTGCCCGAAGATAAAATTGCCCCTCTGATCTGAGTGGCGCCTCCGGTTAAAAAATCGAAATAGACGTCCGGCGCCAATCTCATTGTGTCACTAATCACCTGAATATTATAATCAGTGTTCCATCCCATAGCCCCTGACGCGGCGACCAGAACAAGCAATAGCGCGATTATTATCCCACGTGTTTTCAAAAGTGAATAACCTCTATTTCCTGGTTGATGGGCTGAAAAACAACCCAAATCCATTTAACATACAAAGGGATAAATTACCTTACAATACCTTATCGAACCAATTTACCTTGTACATTAAGCAATTAAAGCCCTATAGATATTTTTGCAAACTCACTATTTTGTCAAGACTCTTTGTAATTTATCGCCGATTTCCGCGGGATTTGTTACAACATGAGCGCCGGCTTTTTCCAGGGCTTCCATCTTTGCTTTTGCGGTTCCCTTGCCTCCAGAGATGATGGCGGCGGGATGTCCCATCCGTTTTCCGGGAGGGGCGCTTTGTCCGGCGATAAAGGATATAACGGGCTTTGAGACATATTCTTTTATATATTCAGCCGCGTTTTCCTCGGCGCTGCCACCGATTTCTCCGATCATAACGATAGCCTCAGTGTCATCATCCTTCTCAAATAGAGACAAGCAATGGATAAAATTAGTTCCAATTACCGCGTCGCCGCCGATGCCAATACAGGTGGACTGCCCCATACCCGCTTCCGATACTTGAAAAACAGCTTCATAAGTTAAGGTGCCGCTTCTACTGATTATTCCAATCTTCCCAGGTTTATGGATATGCCCGGGCATAATGCCGACTTTTGCCTGGCCCGGGGTGATAACTCCTGGACAATTGGGACCAATCAGTCTCATGCCCGAGCCATTTATCGCGGAGGTCACCTTCACCATGTCAAGAGTTGGAATGCCTTCAGTGATACAGACAGCCAGGCTCATGCCCGCGTCGGCGGCTTCCAATATGGCGTCCGGGGCAAATGGAGGTGGTACAAAGATTAGTGAGACGTCAGCCCCGGTAGCCTTTTTTGCCTGGGCAACAGTGTTAAATACAGGGACATCATCCATCTTTTGCCCCCCTTTTCCAGGGGTAACTCCGGCGACAATTCCTGTGCCGTATGCTAAACATTGCCTGGTATGAAAGGCGCCTTCTTTGCCTGTTATCCCCGAAACGCAAATCTTTGAGTCGGAATTTACAAGGATACTCATTTCGCGCCCCCTTTCAGGGCTTGGGCCACCTTAAAAGCCCCGTCTCTCAAATCTTTCCCTACAATAAAAGGGAAATCTCCCTCACTCAATATCCTTCTGCCTTCCTCAGCGTTAGTCCCTTGAATTCTTACAACAACAGGAACATTTACTTCCACCGACTTCATGGCTTTGAGAATGCCCTTTGCCACCATATCGCATTTGACTATGCCGCCAAAGATATTTATGAAAACCACTTCGACCTTCGGGTCGCCAAGGATCAGTTTAAAGGCGGCCACTACGTTTTCAGTATTGGCGCTTCCTTTTATATCCAGAAAATTGGCCGGCTCCTGCCCTGTAGCTAAAATCACATCCATGGTGGCCATGGCCAGCCCCGCGCCGTTAACCATGCACCCCACTTTTCCATCAAGTTTCACAAAATCAACGCCGCTTCTATCAGCAAGGATTTCAAGAGGCTCCTCCTCGTCAAAATCTCTCATTTCCAGAACATCCTTGTTTCTATAAAGGGCGTTATCATCAAAAGTCAATTTGGCGTCCAGGGCGTAAACTTTCTCATCTGAAGTTACTACCAGGGGATTTATTTCCAGAAGGCTACAGTCTTTCTCCATAAACAGGGCGTATGCGCGGCCCACCAACACCATTGCGTTTTTAGCCGCGAGACCACTTAGACCAAGGCCGTAGACCACTTTTCTGCCATCAAAGGGCGAGTACCCTCTTTTGGGGTCTATATATTGCTTTATAATCTTTTCAGGAGACTCTTTGGCCAGTTTTTCAATCTCCATACCCCCAGCGGCGCTTGCCATAACCATCACCTTGCCCAGGTCTCTGTCGATTAATATGCTGAAATAGAGTTCCTGTTTTATATCAAGCCCTTCTTCAACAAGAACCCTGCTGACAACTTTACCCTCAGGGTCTGTCTGATGAGTTACGAGAGCTTTGCCGAACATCTCCTTTGCCGCCTCAGTCACAGCCATTAGCCCTTTTACAATCTTTACTCCTCCACCCTTGCCTCTGCCCCCCGCGTGAATCTGGGCTTTGACCACAAAGGTCTCGCCTCCCAGATTTTTGGCGGCGTCATAAGCTTCCCATGTATTGAAGGCGGGCCACCCTTTGGGAACAGGAATATTGTACTTGTGGAAAATCTGTTTTGCCTGATACTCATGAACTTTCATTTTCACCTTTTCCTGATTACCAATCCCTATTATTCATGATTGGTCCCTTATGAGTAATGGAAGCTAAGGGGATTTAAAAATAGAATCAAAGGGCAATTAGTTTTAGCTCTTCGGCCAATATTTTTGAGGAAATAGATAATATACGATTACTTTATCTGATGCCAGAAAAAAGTTATAACTTTTGTAATCGGTAAGGTACCGGGGTAATCGTGACCCTCGCTTTTTACACTTTGTCAATCCGAACGTAGTGAAGAATCTAGCTGGAAGTAATAGAGATTCTTCAGTCCCTCCGCTCCTTCAGATAGTGGAAAGGACTGACCTCGATCATTGATACTCGATGATCGAGATCAC
>CAYSHR010000492.1:0-3426 GCA_964430795.1 uncultured bacterium | reverse complement strand
ACCGCCCATTTCTCTCGTTTGTTTCCTGCCCGGTGAGTCCCCTAAAACTACCCAAGGACCATTGTGAAATCATTATGGAGGCCGCCCATAACGGACTCGGTTTGAATGTTATCGGAATGGCAATGGCCGGCGGATCTTCCCCGGTTCATCTGGCAGGTACGCTGGTTACAACGAATTGTGAAGTCCTTTCGAGTCTAGTGCTGAATCAGCTGGTT
This sequence comes from uncultured bacterium, assembly GCA_964430795.1. Taxonomy (GTDB): domain Bacteria; phylum Lernaellota; class Lernaellaia; order JACKCT01; family CAYSHR01; genus CAYSHR01. The sequence goes on along the minus strand of CAYSHR010000492.1, from coordinate 3,211 downwards.
TGTAAAGGGTCACCTTTTGTTTATGGCAGTTCGACCTGCGCAATGGATTTGCGACGAGCCACCGCAACGGTGGGTTCACCCGAACTCGCCATGATCAGTGCATCTGTGGCCCGACTGGCGCGTTACTACAGTTTACCCTGTTTTGTGGCCGGTGGGTAGGCGGATACTAAAATATGTGATTATCAGTCCGGTCACGAAAAAACCATCACCGCCCTGTTACCCGCGTTGGCAGGTGCCAACGTGATATACGGGTTGGGGATGCTTGAGATGGGAATCACTTTCGATCTGGCCCAATTGGTAATCGACAACGAAACTGCCGGAATGATCAAATATGCGGTGAACGGTATTGCGGTGAATGATGTAACCCTGGCTGTCGATGTCATAAAAGATGTCGGAATATTTAAAGATTTTCTCGGCCATGAAGACACCTTCGAACATATGCGAACCCAATCACACGCCGAGTTATTCGATCGTTCCGTGCGGGAGGATTGGGAAAAGGCCGGCCAAACGGACGCCTACGAAAGGGCCCGGGGAAAAGTGCATCATATTCTGGAAACATATACGCCACCGCCGCTGCCCGACAATGTGCTCGAAACGATACGTTCCATTGTTGACGATGCGGAAAAGGAGTTGGGGGTTTCCCAAAAGTAACTCAGGAGCATATCAAGATGCTTGATCACCCACCGCGGGAGACGCCATGGTTGTCCTGGCTATATGCGTTGATCTGGTCGCTGATTATCTTTGCGACCATACCGTTTGCTCGGGCGATACAGAAATATCTGTCCCAGCAATGGGGCCGAGACGTATTTACCTATGGGGTTTTATCTGCCATTGGGATCACACTGGTGGTCTCGGTTATCTGTGTACTTCGCTACCGATCCATTTCTCGCAGCAGTTACTTCTGGCTGGCAACGGTGGCGGCCATTTTCATCGGTTACACCCTTGAACTGGGACGGGAGAATCCCGGAGAAGCCATTCACTTTATTCAGTACGGGGTTCTCGGTGTTCTGGTTTATCGCGCCTTGACCCATCGGATCCATGACGTTAGTATTTATTGTGCTGCCGCAATCATCTGCGGAATCATCGGTATTATAGATGAAGTCATCCAGTGGCTGACACCTGATCGGTACTGGGTCCTTCGCGATATATGGATTAATTTCTTTTCGGCTGGCCTCATTCAGATTTCAATTGCAAAGGGGCTGAAACCGAGATTCATTGCCGGATATCCTCATTCAGCTAAGCTGCGTTTTCTATTAAAAATTGGCAGAGGACCACGGGCGTGAGCCCGGGGTGAATCCCAAAGCTAAAATTGAATTTATTCCATTAATAAGTACCATGGGCGTAAGCCCGTAGGCATCTACTTAAGGCAGCTTGCTTAATCATTGTGCTTGCAAATATATATCACAAATCTTAAGTTTCGCACCCATAAGCAGGGCGGCAACGTAATTTAGATCTACCTTTACTTCTTTTAGTAGTAGTAAAGGACTCCATTTTGTGCTATATATAAATATCCGAATTAAATATAAATAGTCACAAAAGGAGTCCTTAAATCATGTCTACTACAAATTGCCGTAAATTTAAAGGAGAAATTGAAAATTACCTGAGAAATACCCAAAATAATTTAGAGTCGAGAATTGACAACGCTTTTTCTTCGCTACATTTCAAGACGTCTTTATGCAATACCAACATTGTAAAAAGGGACGGATATCATGCATCACATCTTTTATTCATATTGACGATATTGCCAATTCTGAAAGTAAAGTCTGTTCACAGTTTCTGCAAAAAGTATTGGCAGCATTGGTCTACAGCCAGAAAGGATACCCTTTATAGATTTAAGCAGAATTCCAATTACCGCTGGCGGTCTTTTATGTATAAAGTAAATAGCCAGATATTCAAAGCAATTGAACTTGATAAAACGCCACAGGAGGAGCGCTATTTTGTAATCGATGATACAATTATGCAAAAACTCGGCCGGAAGATTGAAAATGTCTCTTATCTTTTCGATCACAACCTCGGGCGCTCTGTGCTGGGTTTTTGTGTCGTAGCTCTTGGGCTTTTTACTGCCCATGGCTTTTATCCTCTTGATTTTGCATATCGTTTTGGCAAAATAAGGCATAAAAAGAGTCCCGAGGAAAAGATAGGTGATCCCAGAAAAAGCAGCGGCCAAAGAAGCTATGAAGCCAAGCATTATACAAAACTGGATCTGGCATTGATGATGATTCAAAGAGCTGTGGACTTTAACATTGTGCCCGGTTATGTGATGTTTGATAGTTGGTATGCCTGGCCCAAGCTTATCAATGCCATTCGCAGTATCAAGAAAGGCATTCATGTTATTTGTAGACTTAAAGAAAGCAATGTTCAGTATGAATATAGGGGCAAACAATATAAGCTATCAGAACTGTATCAAAAAGTTAAACATAGCTTGAAAAAGGATAAGAGAACAGGTCTGAAACTAAGACGAGTTACCGTGAAACTGCCAAATTCTGATCAAGATTCTGTAATAGTATTTTCAGTTGGGTATCGCGAACCCGAAGTAGATGAAGTCACCGGCAAGAAAAAGAAAAAAGAGCCGAAATGGGCAGCTTTTCTCAGCACCAATACTCAACTACATGCCTCAACAATCATAAAGAAATATGTCAAACGCTGGCCTGTTGAAGTATGTTTCAAGGAGTGCAAACAAATACTCGAACTTGGCAAGGATCAGAGTAACGATTTTAATGCTCAAGTACTTGCAACAACAATCAGCTTTTTGAGGTATAACCTGCTAAACTATCTCAATAAGTTTGAAAACTACTCAACATTGGGTGAGTTGTTTGATCATATAGCAGATGAATCGGCTGTAACAACTTATGCTCATAGACTTTGGGACTTTTTCCGTGGCCTTTTTCTTGTTTCCTTTTCAACTATTTTCGATCTTTTCAAAATAAATGAAGATTTTCACCAGTACCAAGAGGCTGTAACCGAAGCTTTAAAGGGTTTTGCACCCTTTCAGGTGTGCGAAACTTGAGTCACAAATGAACCTACCGTCCCCGGCTAAAAACCGAAGATACGATATGTTGTATTTGAGGGAAAGGCATCAGATTTAAAGATTTCTAAATTCATCTGAAACAAAAATCCAATTATATCTTATAGCTATCAGCAAGTTAATCACAAAGAGGAGGTCAATATGTCATATCAGATGATCAAGTTTGCTAAGAATGAGGCTATTGCC
>CAYSHR010000491.1:0-3453 GCA_964430795.1 uncultured bacterium | reverse complement strand
TGGGATATTCTGGAAGGGGAAATAAAAATCCAGTTAGCTGAAAAACAAAAGTTGCTTAAGAGAAAGCTTGATTCCCAATAATCCGTTGCCTTGTAAAATTAATTTACCTCATTGAAACCTGAGCTTAAAATGATATAATTCCGTTAAATGACTCAAAGAGGATTCGGAATATTGTTATTTTTACTCTTGCTGTGATTCATTAATATTTATTACCACCTGGCAGGTATCAATTAGAGTAGTGGTTTCTACAAGAGTGTTTTCTTATCACGTGAGGATTGAACATGGGTAAATCAAAATCGGAAGACATTAAGGCTCCCCAAAAGAAAATGGATATCTATTTTGGCGATGAAGCGCCATCTCAACATGGATATATCAAGACTCTTTCGTTAAACGGTCTTGAAATCTCAAGCAGCAAAATCTTCAAACCGGAAACTATTCTCAAGCTAAAAATACCAACAGGAAAAGAGCCCATCAGAGGAGAGGGCAAGGTCCGCTGGGCCGATAGTGAGAAACAGGTAAGTGGCGACGCCTTTCTTGCAATGGGAATAAAGTTTGAAAAACGCCCGGAGAATTACGCTGAATTTCTCGAAGATTTACCTGGCAAAGCTGATAATAGAAGGCTTGAGCCACGGTTTGAAAAAGTTTTCAAGGTTGAGTTCAGTAGACCTGAGGAGCTTGTTGAAGAGTATTCACATAACATCAGTAAAGGTGGGATGTTTGTAGTTACAAAAGTGCCTCTGGAGTTGAATTCCATTGTAAATATTCACATTCACATTGAGGATATCCTGAAAATCATTCACGCCGAGGGTCAGGTTGTCCATGTCATTTCTGAATCAACAGCTAAATCCGCTGATGAAAAACAAGGGGTTGGAATCAAATTCAAGAACTTTTTTGACAATGACCAGGAAATTTTTCTTCAATATATTCACAAACTGAAAAATCTCATTGAAGAAAAATAAAACTAATTCTTCTCAAGCCAGTTAACGATTAATGGGTACACTTCCCGGTCAGCGAATCTGCCGAATTGGACGCTTTGATGCCCGTATTCAGCCAGATTGCCATGCTCAGGCCCGAGTATATGAAATTCCTTTTTGCTGCTTCCAAAGGCTTCATATGCCTCTCTAACTGAGGCGGGGATAACAGTCTGGTCCGATGATCCCACAATAAACAGGGTGGGAGTTTTGATTTTCGGAAATCCATCCATGACATTTTGCTCATCCGACAAAAACATCTTTCCTTCTTTAACCCAGCCGATAAACTGGCTCATCAGGGAAGAGGGAACATTCTCCACGGTATTTGCTTGAGCAAGGGCGACATGCCCTTTAGACAACTCCAGATTGCCGCCGTATTTTTGAATTGTCTGGGAAAGCTCCCCGAGAAAAGCAGCGGCTTTTGCCAGAGTACCGATATAAAAGACCGGCTTTATCCTGAACCACCAAGACATTTTTAAAAGAGGTCGGAATTGATCAAATCTTGTTGGGCTAGCCAGAATTGTTGTAGATTTAATTTTTTTCGCGAGGTTGGTTTGTAAAAACGCATAGGCGAACATGCCCCCCATGGAATGGGCAACATAGTGAACTTTCTTTTCACCGGTTACCTCCAGGACCTTATTTAGCGCTGCCGGAATATCCATGTTCAAATATGTCTCAAAATCCCAATCCCAGGATTTCGAACTCAGCCAACCCGGATATTCAGAATAACCCGCGCCTCTTAAATCAATTGAAAAGACCTCATATCCAGACCGGGCAATGGTCCTGGCAACAGAGAGTCTCTTGGAAATATCCCAATTAACGTGGTTGCCCGAAAGGCCGTGACAAAGAACAACGGGGAGCCGCTTCTTTTTGCGCCCCTTTTTTGGGACGGCAAAATATCTTGATATGGCGATTTTCCATCCATCTTCAGTAGTGGCGAAAATTACGGAATCAGGGCGTCCCTCGACTTTATAATATCTGGATGAAATATATGTGGCCGCCCATATGATAAAAATAAGAATCAGCGCGATTTTTATTAACACCATTTATATCTCCATAAAAAGGGAATTCAGCATAACCTCATCCCCATTTTCAGTCAATGAGGTTTAACATTCATTTTTTCTGTTGAAAACAACCTGGAAAAGCAATATTCTTATACCTCATTACAATTGTCTCAATTTTAAGGAATGGTCGGATTTATGAAAAGTTTGCTGTTTTACTCTCTCATAATAATCTTATTTTTCACAGCCCCCTTTACTGCCTTTGGAGAAGAACCTCCCGAAACGCCGGTTACCAGTGAAGATGAAGTGGTTGTTACTGCCGAAAGAACTGAATCTCTCATGAGTAAAACTGTAAGATCCGTCTCTATCGTTACAGGAGAAGACATATATCAAAGGATATCCAGAACCGTGCCTGAGGCTCTGCGATATGAGCAGGGCATCCTTATTCAAAGAACAAATCTAGGTGGAGGCGCGCCATTTATCAGAGGAATGGTGGGCAACCAGGTTCTCTACCTGATAGATGGCATTCGCATGAATAACTCAACTTATAGAGGGGGTCCTAATCAATATCTGAACACTATCGATCCTTTTTTCATTGACCGAATTGAAGTAGTGAGAGGGCCTGGCTCCGTACTATATGGATCCGACGCCCTTGGCGGCACGATAAATATTATTACAACCAGAAGAGAAGACTTTTCAAAACCCGCGGGATTTGATGGAAGATTAATGGGCAGGGCGTCATCAGCCGATTTCGAACAAACCAGCCACCTCGATTTTAATGTAAACGCCCAAACACTTTTTGGTATGGCGGTCTCGGGAAATCTGAGAAAGTTCGGTGATGTGACTCCAGGGAGTAATCTACCTATACAGACACCCTATGATTATGAGGAGCAGGATTTCGCCGGTAATTTTGATTTCCACTTCTGCCGGCACGTCTCTGTTGAACTCGCCGCTCATTTCGTCAACCTGGATGATGTGCATAACCACGATCCGGCAAATCCAGTTAATCGTTTCGATCCACAGCGTCGCATGTTCTATTATGGAAAGCTCTATCTCAAGGATATTTCGCCCTACCTTGACATGGTAACCCTTTTCTCGTCATACCAACTTCAAACCGAGGGACGGATAAGGCAGGCCGCGGTCACACCACCTGATCCCAGAACAGAGACCAGAGACCTGGATATGGTCACAACCCTGGGGACTGGACTACAACTTGAATCTCCCATTGGCAAATATGTCAGGTTTGTCTATGGAGGAGAATTTTACAGGGACCTTATCAACTCAGAAAGAGAGATTGAAACCCTCGCCAATGGAAACACCGATACAGCCGATCCCCAATTTCCAGATGACTCAACTTATTCATCTGCCGCCGGTTATCTTGAGGTCTCCTCCATGCCAATTGACTGGATGAAAATTGTAACCGGCGCGCGGTTCAGCTACTTTATGCCCGATATCGAAATGATGGACCCCGCCCTTGGCGA
>CAYSHR010000490.1:0-3468 GCA_964430795.1 uncultured bacterium | reverse complement strand
GAGACGGCTGTCGGTGAGAAAGTTGAAGTTCCCTTCTTTGATAAATTTGTTAAAGGAGATTCGCCCATTCTTCTCCAGGCCGACTCCATAACCTACGACAATCAAACCCAGGCATATACAGCCCATGGCAGAGTGACCGTTACACAGGATGATCTTCATATAAGCGCCGACAATATTCTTATAAATATCAATGATGGGCAATTGTCGGCGGATGGAAATGTGCTGCTGGAAAACAACGAAGGCAAGGTGACCTGCGAAAAAGTGGACTTGAGGCTCAATAGCAAAACAGGAGTAATTGTCCGGGGACGGTTAATCGTAAAGCAGGCGGATCATAACTACTATTTTACAGGAGAGAAGATAGAGAAGGTGGGGGAGAATCGTTACCACATTCAGAATGGAACATATTCAAGCTGTGATTGTGAAGTGGATGAAGAGCCGGACTGGATCATTGAGGCAAAAGAGATTGATCTTACCTTGGATGGATACGCGGTGGTCCGCCACGGAAGGTATACGGCTTTTGGTCATCCGGTGGCCTGGATTCCCTACGGTGTTTTTCCGGCGAAAGTTACAAGGCAAACCGGATTTCTATCTCCGGAAATGGGATGGGCGAATGATGACGGATACAATGGAGGAATACCGTTTTTCTGGGCTATTGACCAGGCGAACGATATGACGGTTTATTCCAATTATTATGAAAACCGTGGACTGAAAGAGGGAATGGAATATAGATACGCTTTTTCCCAGAGATGGAAAGGGCAGTTTGACATGGATGTTCTTGGCTATGACCACAGTTATGGAGCTGAACGCTGGGCTGTGGCTTATGAGCACCAGCAGAATATGTGGAGAAGGTTGTACCTTCGATCAAAAATGAACTTTATTTCAGATAATGATTACGTTGTGGACTTTCCAAGAGATATCTCGGCAAGGTACGATACTTTTTTAAGGAGTAACGTAATTCTTAATAATCTCTGGGAGGATTTTGACCTCAACATCGATCTGGAACTTTATGACGATTTAACCCAGGATGACAACGCCAATACCTGGCAGCATGTGCCAAAAGCCCAATTCAGCGGCGTTCTCAATCCCATTCTGGGACCGATCTCATATAAATTCGATCTCTTCGCCACATCATTTTATCGGGATAAGGCATCGGAAAAAGAGACGGAACTGGATGAATTATTAAATCCTGAGACGCCCTTTACTTATCTAAAAGAAGGGCAGAGATTTGAGTTGATCCCCGAAATCACAGCACCCGTATCATTTAATCGATATGCCTATCTTACTCCCTTTGGCGGCGGTTATGGGACGTTTTATCATTTGAATGAGAGAAAGACGGAACAGTCGCCCCAGCGGATATTATATTTTACAGGCGCCGATCTCCATACTGAAATTGAGAGAGTTTTTCCAGTCAAAAGAAGGGTAACAAAAGGCGCGAAGCATTCAATACAGCCGGGAGTTTCATATATATATTTTCCTGATTCATATCCCCAGGATGAGTTACCGATCTTTGATGGAAAAGACCGGCATATGACTGAAAATGTCATCACCTGCTATTTTGACAATCGCCTTTGGCTCAAGTTGTTGAATCAAAGAGCCGGGCAATATTTTACTTTGAAGTTCATCGACCTTCGAGTGTCCCAGGATTACGATTTTCATGAAGCGGAAAGAAAGCTTGACGAGGAATTGGAAAATGACGAATTGCGTCCTTTGTCGCCGGTTAGAACCCGGCTGGAGATAACAGCCCCTGGAGGAAATTGGATTAACAGAATTATGTTAAAAAGCGACGCCCATTATAATCTATATGATAAGCGTATTGGCGCCTTTAATGTTTTTGGAGCTTTGAGTTCGTTAAATGATGATCTGTTTGGTGTGGAATATAGGTATCACATCATTGATAATTCCGAACTGATTGACATTGACTACATTTCGGGCGTGGCGAGGTATACTCTCTTTGAGGCCCTGACTTTGGGGACAATTGCCAAGTACTCTTTTATTGACGATTATTTTATAGAGCGAATTTACAGCATGAGGTTCAATTCCCTTCAGCACTGCTGGAACCTAGAACTACAATTGGAGCAGAGAGAGGTTCCGGAAAAAGAGATGATTGTACGGGCCATGCTTGATCTGACCGGCTTGATAAGCGCGGCTACTTCGTTTTAAAAAAGAGTAATTGGGATTAAAATCCCAGGTATAATATTTGAAGCCGGAAATAAAACTAAATTTATTGAGGAGCGTTATAATGCAAAACAGCAAGCCTTTGAACTTTGATAGAGTGGCTCGCGTCGCTCTATACGCCGCCCTTCTTTGGGCGCTGGTTTGGCTGCTGGAATATCTAAGCGATGTTCTTATCCCCTTTGCCGCGGCTCTGCTTATGGCCTACATGTTAAATCCTCTTGTTGTTCTTGTGCAGAAAAAGATACCAAGCAGGGCGATGGCGGTTTCAATAAGCCTTCTATTGGTGGTTGCTCTTCTCGCGCTGGCTTTTATTCTTGTAACGCCCATGGTTATTCATCAAATTCAGCATATGGGAGCTTTGGCTTCAAATCTAATAACAAACTCTGAACTGGCCGCCAAGGCAAAACTGATGCTTCCTGATGATATCTGGAGGGCGCTTTTTGATTATGTTTCAAAAGAGGATGTCCAGAAATTCTTCAAAACCGACAGCGTCTGGAAACTGGCTGAGCCAATGGCTAAAAAGGTCTTTCCAGGTATCTGGGGCGTCATATCCGGCGCCGCCGGTTTTCTTTTAGGAATTGTCGGGCTTACAGTAATTGTTTTATACCTCATATTTCTCCTTGCGGATTATCAGAGTGTTAAAGAGGGCTGGAAAAAACTTATTCCCCCGGCACACAGAGAAGCGGTTGTCGGTTTTGTTTATGAATTCGACGCGTCAATGAATAGATATTTTCGTGCCCAGGCCGCGGTGGCTTCAATAGTGGGCATATTATTCGCCATCGGTTTTACCCTCATCGGTCTTCCCATGGGGATTCTTCTTGGCTTGTTTATCGGTCTTTTAAACATGGTGCCTTACCTGCAGGTCGTTGGCCTTATACCAGCTTCCTTATTGGCCATGGTTCACGCCCTTGAGACAGACCAGAGCATCTGGTTGGTTCTTGGATTGACCGCTCTTGTTTTCGCTGTAATCCAGATAATTCAAGACGCCTTCCTTACTCCAAAGATAATGGGCAAAGTCACCGGAATGAGCCCGGCGATAATAATGCTTTCCTTGTCTGTCTGGGGAAAGATATTGGGTATGCTAGGACTTCTCATTGCCCTGCCTGTAACCGCGTTGCTTCACGCGTACTATAAAAAATTTATTATTAAAGAAGATGATGAGCCTGAGGAAAAAGCTGATATTGAGAGTGGCTGATACACCGGATCATATATCCTTATTCATATTATCATCAAGACCGCCATCCTTTTCATAGAGACCTTCTTTGGAGAAAATTTCAAGGAATGTTTTAAAGA
>CAYSHR010000489.1:0-3468 GCA_964430795.1 uncultured bacterium | reverse complement strand
CATCAACATGTAAACATTATGGACAAGGGTGCGGGGTTTGAGATCGGGGGACATGCCCCCTTTTTTCAACAATGGCCGGCCTTGTCAATAATATTAGGGAAATGGGATCGTGTACCCCGATCTCATATGAAAATCCGGGGACACGTAACAAGTACATGTCCCCGCTTTTCCAAAAAGCCCCTTGTAACTGAACGATTACATTAAAAAAGATGAATAATTTTCAGGCATTAGCAAGGCCAAAAAGCTAGCCGGGCAATGATTTTAAAAAAAAGCGCCAATTATAATCATATATGGAAAACTCAGAGTAGGAAAAATAGACCCCTAAATGGGGTAAACGGGGATGGCCTGGGAACAATTTCGAGAAAATAAAAAAATAGTAGGAGCCGAGGAATAATGAAAATTGACGAAAATAAAAACCGCCCTTTGCTCAATTCATTCTTTGTGGCATTCTATTGGGCATGAAAATCGGTTTTGTACATTTAGGGCGGGAAAGCCTTGGAATAGAATATTTGTCCTCCGTGGCAAAGGTTCATGGACACCAGGTGGAACTATATTATTCTCCGGGTCTTTTTGGTCAAAATGACAATGTTTTTTATATTCCCAGCCTTGAGAAAAAATTCGACAAGACAGCTTTTTTACTGAACCGGATAAAAAGAGAAAAGCCGGATGTTCTCTGTTTCTCCGTATATACCACAACCTTTGTCTGGGCTCTTGATTTTGCCGACAGAATAAAGCAAAGCCTCGATGTCCCGATTATGTTTGGCGGCCTCCACGTTACATTGGCTCCTGAAAAGGTCCTGGAACATCCCCAGGTGGATATGGCGGTATATGGCGAGGGCGAAGGCGCCTTTCCCCTGGCGCTAAAAGCCATTACCGGAGAAATTGACCCGGGCAAGGTCAATGGACTTGTGTGGAAAGATAAGGGGGTCATTCGAAAAAACCCTCTTTTCCCTTTGATCGAGGATCTTGACACCATACCTTTTCCAGACAAGCCACTGTTTGAAAAGGATGTCAATTTTGTTGATGATTATATGGTTATGACAAACAGGGGATGCCCTTTCTCTTGCTCATATTGCTGCGAAAGCGCCATAAACAACATGTATGACAATCGTTTTTTCCGCAGACGATCCGTAGGTTCTGTTATCGCGGAGCTGGAGCAGATGTATCAGCGGTACCATTTTCGGGAGGTTATGTTTAACGATTCCATTTTCTTTACTCATCAGGAATGGTTTTTCCAGATGATGGAAGAGTATCGAAAACTGATCCGCCGGCCTTTCAGATGCTTTGGGCAGGTTTCATACTTGACGGATGAAATAGCAAAGGTCCTGGTAGAGTCAGGGTGCTATGCCATTGAATTCGGCGTTCAGACCCTGAACGAAAAAATTCGAGAAAATATTCTTAATCGAAAGGAGACAAACCGGGAAAATTCCAAAGCCTTTGCCATCTGCGACAATCATAAAATTCATTATGATATTGATCATATATTCGGCCTGCCCGGTGAGACTGAAGAGGACTTCAGATTCGCGGCGAATTACTATTCCAGGCTAAAATATCTCAATCGTATTAAGTGTCATTTTTTGACATATTTTCCCGGAACCAAAATTATCGAGACCGCTCTTGAAATGGGGCTGATTTCCACAGGCGAAGTTGAAAATATTGTTAATGGAAAGATCGGAGACTTTTTTCACGCTTCTTCTCATATGGACAAAAAGTCCATAGCCCTTACTGAAAGTTTTCACAAGTTTTTTAAAGTATTGCCTCTTTTGCCCAAGGGGCTGTCAAAAAAGATAATCGAAAAAAAGTGGTACGGTCTTTTTAACGCTTTGCCTTCTGTTGTAACTATTTTTCTCCAGGTAGTCGGCGCTGTAAGAGGAAGAGATTATCGGTTTATTCTACAGATAAAATATTACGCTTTGCGCCTAAGAAGAAACCGGCATCTGCTTACATACAACAGGAGGGAAAAGGAGAGGTTGGCGCAAGAGTGAAAATCAGTTTTCTTCATCAGAAAAGATGTCGTTATAAGCTTCCTTGTAAACCCTGCGGTTTAGCTGAATAAACAGGCGCTCAAAGTGCTCTTTCCTTATTTCGGGATTCTTCCGGTGAAGTTGGACCAGTGAAAGAAAGAACCGGATCAGGGCGTCAGTATCGCCAAGACCCAGGGGCACATCCTTTTCAACGGCCATTCCCGGAACCGACCCCAGCTTGTTCACTTCCATGGCTGTGTTATAAATAAGAGATTCATCCTCTTCATCCCAGACCACGTCAAGCATGGCTTTTTCAATTACCGGCAGGGCGTCGGTATGCAGTTTGACAAGGCTGCTCAACTTTACTTTTTTTTCCATTAAACCACCCTTGCTCTATTTATTCTCAAAACGCTCCCAATGGTAGAATCTTTTATAACGATCTTTGACCAGGGTCTCAAGGATATTCCGCCCTCTTTTCCATCCCGGATGCTCCAAAGGGATTTGGGCTTGGATATTTTTCATGTTTGAAAAAAACTGTTCTGATTCAGACAAGGGGCGTCTTTTTGATAAATCCTGATCCGAAAAGAGGACTCCTTCAAGACAATAGAGCCATAGATTCTCAATTCCCGCGGCTTTAGCGGCCATAATATCAGGGATCAAATCTTCGGGCGCTCTATAGGCTTTTCCTTCATTGCCGGGCACAACCCCCTCCCAGGTGCTCCCAATTGTCAGCCAACCATTTTCACCAAAATGGTGGCGCATCTCAAATCCATACTCATACAAAGCTCTTTGCTCTGAACCCGGTGGAATAAATATGGGCGCCTCTTTTGAAATATATGAGTTGTAAAACATGAGGTTCAATTTTGCAAAAGGTACTTTGAATACAGGCATTTCCAGGACATCCTGAAGCATATCCCCCTTTGTGCAAAGGTCTGCCACCAGTAGAGGAAATACCGCGCAGGAGACCAAAATATCCTCATGGTGAAGTTTATTTACTATTTCAGTGAGCCTGGAAACCGACCATGCGAACCTCGTGGGGTTTCTGTTGCCGATGTACATCATTAAGATGTTCAGAATCTTTTCCCACAGGCGAGGGCCGGGCATAAATGTGGATGCCAATTGGTTCCAAGGTGTTTCAATGTCCGCGATAATCAACTCCGGCTTATTGCCAAAACGGTGAAATCCTTCTAAAAGAGAATCGGTGAGACGGTCAAACTGATCGAGGTTTCGCTCATTTATCCAGTAACCCATGGATTTTGGGAGCAATGGCCAAAGAGCCAGTGAAACTCCAACCTCTTGTAATCTATCGGCTAATTCAAGACAATTAAAAAGGCGCCTGAAGTTAAAATTTCCCATTTGGTCATAGAAAAGGACTCCTTGCCCTACTGTTACTTTATACTTACCAAGAAGATCGAGTATTTCCGGCGAAGAGAGGTCCGTTGGTGATAAAATTTCACAATATACTCCAATATCGACCATAAAATTCCCCCAGCTAAAATAAAAG
>CAYSHR010000488.1:0-3471 GCA_964430795.1 uncultured bacterium | reverse complement strand
TGAAAAATGTAATAACGGTACTTAAAAGCATCATTAATAATCTCATGAATCAACATAATATTCTGTTGCCATAATATTTTCCCTTTCTCGGCGATTCGCGAATCGCCCCTAGGATACTGTCGGTTAATAAACAAAGCTACCCAATCAAAGCAGCTTGTGCGACCCATCAGTCACCACAGTTTTTCGATGCCCCGAAAAATATTAATATATGGATGTCTTACCGATTTTGGCAGGGTATCATACCTTAGGGCTTTGTTAAGGAAAAAATTAAAATAGACGGTAAAGGGATAGAATTATTTGTCATCAATAATTTCCCCATCAATAAATTCATCATCCGGGTAGGGGATATGGCCGTCAAAAACTGATTTGAATTAACGAAAGAACTCGCCAAAAAGTCCCCAAACCTTTTATCCCCCTTGTTCGCGAAACAGTCTTGTGCCAAACTGGGTGAAAACCCTGTTAGGAAATTTTGTTTTGCGAATTGGATATTGTCAGTTTTGCCCTCTATTTGGCGAAAATAAGAAAAACATTAAGGCTGTAGAGAGGCTTCTTGAGGGGCAAAGGGCTGACCTGATTGTTCTGCCGGAGCTTTTTTTAACAGGTTATCAGTTTAAAGACAAAAAGGAATCCGCCCAATTGGCAGAGACCATAGATGGCGCCACAATTTCCTGGGCCAGGGAGTTTTCAGAGAAAATCGGAACCTTTATCTGCGGTGGTTTCGTTGAAAAGCAGGAAGGTAAAATCTATAACAGCGCCTTTCTGACCGGGCCTGACTTTGAGCCTGTCATCTATCGCAAGATTCATCTTTTTGGCCGGGAAAAGGAGTGCTTTGACTCGGGTGACGGCCAGTTGGAGGTCTTTGATATCGGTCATGCCAAAGTCGGCATCATGATCTGTTTTGACTGGATATTTCCTGAAACCATGAGAACCTTGATGTTAAAAGGCGCGCAAATTATCTGTCACCCATCAAACCTTGTTATGAGCTATTGTCAAAAGGCGATGGTGACAAGATGTCTGGAAAATATGGTTTTCGCCGTAACAGCCAACAGGATCGGCGTCGAGGAAAGAATCCCCGGCCAGAGGCTTCTCTTTACAGGGGGGAGCCAGATTACAGAACCAAAGGGTGGGATATTATACCGGGCAAGGGAGAATTACCCTGAAGTGCAAATCCTAGAGATTAATCCTGAAGTCGCCCTTCTTAAAAATATTAACCCAATGAATAATCTTATTTTGGATCGCAGACCTGAAAAATATTCAGCGATTACACGGAGAAAAAAATGATCTACCTTGACTATAACGCCACAACCCCTGTGGCTCCCGAAGCGGCCGGGGCCATGGCGCCTTATATTGAGCAGAATTTCGGCAATCCGGGTTCAGCCCATGTAATGGGTATGCTTGCCAACGAGGCGGTTGGGTCGGCCAGAAACAGATTGGGCGATCTTATCAATTCGGGCTTGGGAAAAGTGGTGTTCACCGGTAGCGCCACAGAAGCCAACAACCTTGTAATAAAAGGAGTGGCCGAAGCCCGGTATGAGAAAGGGCGGCATATAATCTCTTGTGCCACCGAACATCCTTCAATTCTCGCGCCCCTTCGGTATCTTATGAAATATGGCTGGGAAGTGACTTTTCTCAAAGTGGACAAATACGGCCTTGCCGGTCCTGATGATTTGAAAGCCGCCATTAAAAAAGAGACCGTTCTTATTTCGGTGATGCACGCCAATAATGAAACAGGAACAATTATGCCCATCAGGGAGATGGCGGATACGGCAAGGGCAAAGGGAATTCCTTTTCATACTGACGCCTCTCAATCCATGGGAAAAATCGAAGTGGATGTAAAGGCTCTTGGCGTGGATTTTATGACTATGGCCGGACATAAGTTTTACGCTCCAAAAGGCATTGGCGCCCTTTATGTTGGAGCAGGCGCCGGCATCACACCCATTATTCATGGCGGCGGTCAGGAAAACCAACTTCGATCCGGCACTGAAAATGTGATTCACATAGCCGGAATCGGCGCGGCGGCGGACTTGGCTAAATTGAATCCGGTGGACGAAAAGGAAATAATGAGACTAAGAGACCTTCTTTTTGATAGGTTGTCATCGTCTATTGACATTAAACTTCTGGGACATAAAACCAAGCGGTTGCCAAATACTCTCAATGTGGCTTTTACAGGATGCAAAGCTGAGCGAATACTTGAAGGCGCGCCGGATATCGCGGCCGGTTTAGGCGCGGCCTGCCATGAAAAAAACGTAACAATGTCCCACGTTCTATCAGCCATGGAGATCGAACCAATGACAGCGCGAGGGGCAATGAGGTTGTCTATAGGGCGTTATACCACCGAGGACGAAATTAACACCGCCGCGGATATGCTGATCAAATCAGCCGGAAGTGAAAAAATGAGAAACTGATGGCAAAAACCATATCAAGCCTTTCTATTGTATTTCCCTGCTTGAATGATTCGGGCACCATCAGCTCCATGGTTGTGCTGGCAGGAGATATCGCTGCCAAATATACCGATGATTTTGAGGTAATCGTTGTGGATGATTATTCCACTGATGGCTCAAGAGAACTTTTGGATTTACTTGCCCGGCAGAAGAGCTTTCTCAAAGTTCTCAAGAATCCGAATAATCTGGGATATGGCGGTGCCATAGGGCGCGGCCTTTACGCGGCACGCGGGGACTATGTTTTTTATACTGATGGCGACGCCCAATATGACGTGCGGGAGCTTTCAGGTTTTTTGGATATCGTCGACCGGGATACCGAGGTGATTAACGGATATAAAATCACAAGGTCCGATCCATGGTACAGGGTTATTCTTGGAAAAATGTACCACCATTTCAACAAACTGCTTTTCAGACTTCCTGTAAGGGATGTGGATTGCGATTTCAGGCTTTTTCGCCGAGATGTGCTTAAATCCTTTAGGCTGGAATCCACAGGAGGCGCCGTATGCGTTGAGCTTGTAAAGAAGGTGCAATTAAATGGATTCAAATTTGTGGAGATGCCGGTACACCATCATTACAGAATACATGGAAAAAGCCAGTTCTTTACTTTCGCGAGGGTGTCGCGAGTTCTTAGGGAGCTTTTCGCGTTGAGATTTATTTTGAAAAAAGAAAAAAGGCGGCTAAAGGAGAAAAAGAGGTAATCGTTCAGTTACATGGGAGCACGGTTTGAGATCTGGGGACATGACCGCGTTTCTCAATAATGGCCGGCATTGTCAATGATATTAGGGAAATGGGGATCGTGTCCCGAATGGCACTAAGATAAGGGCGTTTTCTTTTACCCACGCCATTGCTCGTAGGGGCAACCCCCTGTGGTTGCCCTTAGAATCAACCCCCTGTGGTTACCCTGAATCCTGGCAGGCACAAGGGGCCTGCCCCTACCAGCGGCGGTCGCGTTTTTTCCGTTCATAGAACAACATGCCGTTCTCCTGACTTAAAGGGCAGGCACAGAGGCCTGCCCCTACCAGCGGCGGTT
>CAYSHR010000487.1:0-3488 GCA_964430795.1 uncultured bacterium | reverse complement strand
CATGCTGGTCGGGTTATTGTTGCCCCTTCGATAAACTCAGGACAGGCGGTGGCACGCGGGCACGGCGTGCCGTGCCCCTACCGACGGATTAATAAAAACGCCCTTATCTTATTGCCATGCGGTCATGTCCCCCGATCTTTTACCATGCTACCGGTAACTGATCGATTACAACCGTTCCAATCATTGGATTGATCCTCAAATGCATCCGTGGTAAGGTGCCCTTCCCAAGTCAAAACCCAATTGAAAAAGGAAAAGAAGATGAGCAAACCCACTGATTGGCCTCAATACGCGAAAACCATCCCTCAACTCTTTTTTGAAAGAAGTGAAAAGTGGTCGGAAGATGTGGTTTTTCGCCACAAAACTGATAAAAAATGGATTGGTGTTAAATGGAAGGAGTTGGAACAGAGAGTTCTCGAAATCGCTTCAGGGCTTATGGCTCTGGGGTTGGAGCAGCGGGACACTGTGGCTATTCTTTCGGGAAACAGACCTGAATGGAGCTTTATTGATCTTGGTTCCCAGGCGGCCAATATTATAAACGTCCCCATTTACCCCACCAACACCGCCGAACAGGTGGCCTACATTATTAACGATTCCGGCGCCCAAATGATCTTTCTGGACAACAAAGCCCAACTGGACAAAGTTCTTTCCGTAAAAGGGACCATGCCCGGCCTTGAAAAAGTGATCGTCATCGAGGCTTACGATCAGAAGAATGATTTTATAACTGATCTTGACGAAGTAATAGCCGCTGGTAAAGAGAAGATGGACATGGCGGCCATCAAAGAGCGCACCAACGCCATCGATCCTGAAGAGGTTGTGACCTTGATCTATACTTCCGGCACAACAGGCAACCCAAAGGGCGTCATGCTGTGCCACCGAAATATTGTCTCGAACATCTTCGCGGTTCAGGATTTTCTACCTATAAACCCCGGGGACAACGACCTTCAGTTTCTGCCCATATGCCACGCTTTTGGACGGATCGAGGTCCTGGCTCTGATGATGCACCATGGGACAATCTGTTTCGCTGAATCCATCGAGAAGATCATGGATAATTTCCAGGAGGTAAAACCTCTCTTTTTCATAACTGTGCCAAGGCTTCTTGAAAAGGTGTATGAGAAAATTCAAACCGGATTAAGAACCGCGAGCCCTGTTAAAAAAGGGCTTTTTAACTGGTCCCTAAAAGTCGGCGAGGAGGTTCTTTCCGATAGAATGGCAAGAAAAGAGAGCTCCTTTTTGACTAAATTAAAATTTTCCATTGCTGAGAAACTTGTTTTAAGCAAGATCAAAAAGGCTTTTGGTGGTCGTATAAAAGTTCTGGTATACGCGGCGGCGCCCCTGGCGGTGGATATCCAGCGTTTCTTTGCCTCAACAGGGATAATCGCCATGGAGGCATACGGCCTTACAGAGACCGGGCCGGGTCTTTCAGGAAACAAGCACGATCACTTCAAACTGGGGTCGGTGGGCGTGCCCATTCGTGACACTGAGATAAAGATCGCCAATGACGGTGAGATTCTGGCCAGGGGACCCCAGATAATGCTTGGCTACTGGAATCTGCCCGCCGCCACAGAGGAGGCTCTTGAGGGCGGCTGGTTCCATACCGGTGATATTGGTAAACTGGACGAGGATGGTTTTCTATATATCACCGACAGAAAAAAAGACCTGATTATCACCGCCGGCGGCAAGAATGTGGCGCCCCAAAACATTGAGAATCTCCTCAAGCTGGATATTGCCATCGAACAGGTGGCTGTTATCGGGGACAAGAGAAAATATCTTTCGGCGCTGATCGTTCCAGGCGCCGACTGGCTTTCGAGTTTCGCCAAGGAGAAGGGAATTACAGGAGAGAAAAAGGAGTTGATAAAACATCCTGAGGTTATCGCCGAGGTCGAGAAAAGAGTGGTCAAGGGCAATAGCAAACTGGCCAAATACGAGACAATTAAAAAATTCACCCTTCTTGCCGAAGAATTCACTATTGAAAATAATATGCTTACTCCAACCATGAAGGTAAAGCGCAAAAATGTAATGGAGATATATAACGATACAATTGATTCCATGTATTGATGGAATAAAAAAGAATCCTGCAAAAAGGGAACAGGTTAATAAAGGCTCAGTGAGAGGTATATAAAAGATGTTCCCAAACCAAATTTGGAGTTTATACGCTGCGGTTGCCATTGTTTACTTTTTGGTGTTTTTCTTTGCCATGCTTCTTTTCATGACAGGAGGTTGCGACATTAACTGTCATGTGAGTGGTGATGACGATTCGGACTCGGACCTGGATGGATTGGGCGATGACGATTCTTATGATGACGATGACAATTACGAAAAAACATTTTTTCAGCCAACAGTTTTAGATGGCGATGATTTTAACCGGAAGTGTGAAAACATCGGGGAAATAACATGTTCGGAAGATGGCTATGAATTACTTGAATGTGTAAAATATAAATGGACCGCTAAAGAAAGGTGTATGGCTGATTTTGGTCAGCTATGCGAGGACAAAAATTGCGTAGACCCCTGGCTGTACGGCGCCCCTGAGTTTGACCCCTGCCAAAACGATCCCGACGCCACAGCCATGTCTCTTTATGAAAAAGCTGTTAGATATGACGATCTTGCCATAAACCTCCACGTTCATCCTGACCACAAGAGAATCAATCACGTGACTCTCGATGTTGGATACACCGAGGACAACGCCACTTATGAAAACGTTGTTGACTGGCACACCGGAGAGAACGACGGTTTATGGACAGGGCTTTATATCGCTTCCCAGGCTTTTCGTTACGCCGCCACAGAGGACCCCGAGGCTCTGGATAATCTCGAATTGATGATGGACGGAATGGGCATCGGAATGGAGATCACAGGGGTTGACGGTGTTTTTACCAGGGAGTACATAACCCCCGGAATTACCGGCATGTCGTGCCCTTCGGATCCAAACGAGTACATTCCCGATATTGAAAAAGACGACAACCGATGGGTAAAGGTTGACACTGACGGAACCATACTGATCTATGATGGGTATAGTTGGGAAAGAACAACCCACGTCGCGCCCATGAAATACGCGGGATATTGCTGGCTTGACAATGTTTCCCAGGATGAATACGCAGGGCATATGCTGGCTCTGGGCTCAATTTATTATCTTGTGGATGACCCGGATATTAAAGCCGCCGCCGCGGACCTTCTTGAAAAAATCGGCTTGCACCTTCTTTTAAACGGCATGGCTTTTAGAGACTGGGACGGGCGTCTTGTGGAGCATGGCAGGCTATGGCCCCTGGCTCTTGACGATTTCCCCGGCTTCAACGCTGTTCTGGGCTTGAGCTTTATCAAGATGGCGGCGACAGCCTCAGGCAGAAAGGACCTGGATGATTTCTATCACAACTGTCTTTTGCAAGAGCAAGGGCAGGTTGACTGCCTCCCTCACCCCCTTACTCCTCCCATGGACTTCTCCTTCTGGGCGAAATTTACCGGCCTCTACTTGACAAGAGGCGCGTGTAAAGCCAACT
>CAYSHR010000486.1:0-3505 GCA_964430795.1 uncultured bacterium | reverse complement strand
CATGCTGGTCGGGTTATTGTTGCCCCTTCGATAAACTCAGGACAGGCGGTGGCACACCGGGGTTTATAGTCCCTGGCAGATGCTCTGACATTGGATTTTATCCTCAAGGCAAGCCATGTAAATATCCTCGTTGCATTCGTCCAAAGGTTCGAGACAGCTCTGGTATTCCTGCTGGCACGCCTTGTCACACTCCCAGAAATCAACCCGGGCGTCGGGATCTTCATAGATCTCGCCGCATAGAATCATGGTGTCGTCCTGGCCTTCATAACACTCGGAGACGCAATAATAGTGGTCGCAATATTCCCCTGGCGGCGTCTGGCAGCTTGGCTCAGGAGGGCACTTGTCCTTGCATTCATAAAAGCTCAAAGCGGCCTCTTCAGAGCAATCCTTCCAGTTTCCATTGCCTTTGTCATCGTCATCATCTTCCTCAAATTGGGGGTCTGAGGAATCATCATCATCGTCGTCACCGCCGCAAGTGCATGAAATGGAAAAGAGCAGGGATAAGGAAAAAATCAACACCATAATAAAAACCAGTTTTGCCATTTTGTTCTCCGTCTGTATTTTAGAATCACCTGAAAACTATATCACAAAAAGAGCCATTATCTACACTATTCCTTTGGCAATATAGTAAGAGTTCCAACAAATTCCGGCTTGAGTTTTTCAAAGTCCATCTCCATTGAAATGCCGGCGCCTGTCAAAAACATATCAATCTGATCGTCGTAATGCTTGCTGGACGGCCTTCCCGACTGCCCTCCTGGTAAAGACATGCGAGAACCGGCAAGGTCGTTAAAATCAATCATAACCCGTAAAACCGGGCCATATTTGATGGGAAACCGAGTCATTTCAGTGCGCATGAACTGGCATTTAAAAACCGTATCAATTCCTCCAGGGGTTGGGAAAGGCCCCCTGTTTACATATTTCGCCAGACTCTTCCGCCCGCCAAAGGGATGGTTCATAAAAAAGGGCGCCGCTTCCTGCCATTGCCAGTTTTCAACATTCTCTCCATATCGCGAAGCAAGGGCGTCTATTGCCTCCCTGAACGCTCCCTCAATAACCTCATCCGATGTTTCGATTTTCTCGGTGCGCCTGTCATCCCAGGCTGGATTTTTTCCGTCTTTGAGAATGCCAAACAGAAAAGGCTCGGCGTTAAAATATTTAAGATACCAGGTCATGGTTTTGGAAGAGACCTCATCTTCCAATACAGCCTTGATCAGGTAAGCGTTAAGAGAGTTGAACAAGGTGGCGCCCATGGATGTTGAATTCATGTTTCCGTCCCACTCCAGAAGGATTTTGGCCCCTTTGGATACTAATGAATTCTCGTCACCGACAAGCTTTTCTAAAGCAGGGGAATAATTTTCAAGAACTTCCGAATATCCAATGTTCATTCCGTCAATCTGTAACGCGGCGATCTGTTTTACAACAGGGCGCCCGTCATTGCCTTTTGCAAGAACCTGCCTGATTCTCGCCCATCTGTGAGCAACATTCCCCTCAAAATTAACAGGATATCCAAGATAGTCAGGCTGGATCACCTGGTTATTCGCGGTGCCGAGAAATCCAGTCTCGGGATTTTCCAGAAAGGGCAGGTCCTCGACCTTGAAAAACTCTTTCCAGTCATACTCTCCTGTCCATCCCGGCGAAGGAATCGTGCCCAGGTGCTTTGTGCGTTTTGGAAGAACCATAGGACCGGCATAAGCGATATTTCCTGATGAATCCGCCAAAGACCAATGCTGCACCATGGCCGCGAAGTCCGCAAGGGCGGCCCTTGCCTGGGTGACGTTTTGGGAGAGATATAGATTTCGGATGGAAGTCAGAGGACGCCCCTTTGGTCCAACCCTGGAAATGGCCGTTAGGGGAAAATTCTTTGGAAGCCTCTCGATAAAGTCATTTAACAATACCCCATGGACGCTCTCTCTGACAGTTCTTTGTTCAATTTTATAACTGCCGTCTTCCTGACGGATTTTGAAAATCTCTTTTCTGATCTTAAAAGCCCTTTCTTCGCCCTTGTATAAATAGTAACCAGGTTTGCCCTGGGCTGGTTTTTCCACATAAAGGTCTGTGACATCGCCCCAATTTGAAGTCGGTCCCCAGGCTACCTTGCCGTTTGTGCCGAAAATCACCGCCGGCATTCCAATAAAACTCGCGCCGATAAGATTTACTTCCCTGTCCCTGATATTATGACATTTGACATGAAGCAGATAACCAAGAGGGGGCAAAGAGTGGGGCATATGTGGGTCGGACGAATAAGCGCCTTTGCCGGTGCCGGTCCACTTGCCGGACATTGCCCAGTTATTGCTCCTGGAACCGCCCATTCTCCACGATTCCCAATATTGGTCATGAACTGAAACGGAGGCTGTCTTTCTCTCATTATTCAGCGAAATGGGATTTGATTTTATCCATCCATTTAGATACTCAACAAGCTCAGGCGCCACAGGATGATAAGAGGCGAAAGGATCATCTTTTGGCTTTTTGCCAATAAGATGGGGCGGAAGATAGTATCTGGGTTTCCAGATTTTTAATGCCCTGCCTATTGTTGATCCTGTGTCCAACTGATGAACAATCAGTTCAAGGCGCCCAAGCTCATGCTCCCAGTTTTTGCATAAGCCGAAGGAAATAAGGGCGGCTATCAGAGCCGAATCTTTGTTTGTCCACGGCGCCGGCGCATAATCGAGAAGCTTGAACTCCAATGGCCTTGGCTCCACCGCGGTAGCGGCGTTGATCCCCGCTGCGTAAGCGTCAAAAACAACCATGTCTTTTTCATCGCATGAAGCCAGAATAATTCCGGCGTCTTTTTCAAGGCCGATCATTCTTGAAAAAACCTCAAGGTTGGTCATTACGCCACTACTGTCTTTGTCACCGATAAGCTCACGCATTTTTCCAGCGGCTAGAAGCCTCAATGTCTCGAGCTGAAACCTTCTGTCTCTTCCGTGCATATACCCAATGGCGTAAATCATTGACTCTTCATCGTCAGCCTCAATGTGGGGTACGCCAAATTTGTCAAAATGAATGACCACCGGAGACTTTATTCCATCTAAATGAAGGGTCTCTTGTCCCTTGATTGAAGTCTTGTCCGGTGAGATTCTGTGACCGATGTATTTCATGGCCGGCGAGCCGCAACCGGTCAGTATAAAAGCGAACAGAATCATTGGAAAAATGAATATCTGCGTCAAAATCAAAAGCAATCTTTTTTTCAAAACTCTCTCCCAAACATATTTCCGACATGACGATAACCGGTGCGCCGCCGACGGCAATAGCCCGACGACGCCTTTGTTATAAGTAGAAATCCGTTGCGACAGAAACGTGGGCAGGCTTTTTGCTGCCGGCGGCTCGCCGGTGACCCACGCCACCCGTATTCTCATTCGTCATTCGTCATTCATAATTCGTCACTCGGTAGACGCCGCCCGCTTTCTTTGACCCAATAATACATCTCTTTTAATCTCAAGTTAAAGCATAGCTTTAACTTGGGGATTCCAAAGGGACGTGTTCCTTTGGCGGGGTATGGGGCAGC
>CAYSHR010000485.1:0-3517 GCA_964430795.1 uncultured bacterium | reverse complement strand
TTTCTTAATAGTGGCTCGCCTCCGCTAAAAGTTATGAACTTTGCCCCCTCTTGGGCAAACTTATCAATCATGGACAAAACCGATCCCGTATCCAGTTCCAAGGGGGTCTCTTTTTTATCCAGACTGCAATAATCGCAATCAAGATTACATCGGTGAGTGATATTCCAGGCAATAGCAAAAGGATATTTCTTTTTTAGAAAAATCGCCAGGGCAACTTCCCGCGAAATATTCAATTTTTCAAGGAACTTCATCTTGTAAAAGTCTCCCTTGAAAAGCCACTAACACTGTTAAAACAAAAGATTCATGCCAAAAGAGATCCATAGCCGAACAATTTAAAGAATGGCTTTTTCACAAAAATACCTACCATAGGAGATTTAGAGTGTCAATAAACATGAAGGTTCGCGAACAATAGGAAATTTAACAAAAAGAGAAAACAAAGAAGTAATGACTGAACCGGTTTTTGCGGGAAATCCGCCCTCTGATATTGCGCTATCTGCAAAGAAGTGATAAATCTGACTAACAATGAAAATTAACACCTATGCCCATTTTTTGCTTCACGCTCTTCGCCTGAAAATTGACCCAAGGCATCGCGCGCCTTTGACCATGAATATTCAGCTTACCCACAGGTGCGACAACCACTGTCTCTACTGTGATTATGACCGGGGCGGCTCGGAAGAACTTGGCATGGACGCCCTTGCTGAAATTTTTCAGGAAGCATGGAATATTGGTGGACGCAGAATCAATTTTACTGGGGGGGAGCCTCTTTTGCGCCCGGACCTGGTGAAGATTATCCAGAGCGCGAAAAAGATCGGTTTTTTAGTGGGCGTCTCGACAAAACGCGGCGCCGGTCAGATTGACGCCCTGAAACTATGCGATTGGGTAATGCTCTCCTTTGACGGCCCTTTCGAGGTTCGAAAGTTTCTTTGCGGCGAAAAAAGCGCCCTGGAAACTGAAGAAGCGGTTGAACTTTTCAAAAAACATAGCATCAATTTCTGGACCACCACGGTATTAACCACCGCGAGCATTCCCCATATTGACTGGATTGTTGATCACGCGAGCAAGACAGGCGGGCTGGCCAACTTCGTCCTGCTCCATACCCAGCCCTGGGAAGGAATCAGGTTTCATCCCAAAGCCGCCCGTGTGCGGGATATAACTCCCACGCAAAAACAGATACAGGAAGTGATTCGCCGATTGATTGTCCTTAAAAAAAGCGGCGCCCCTATTGGCTCATCCATGCCCTATCTAAAGGAATGGCTCGATTGGCCGGATTATTCCAACATTTGCAGTCCTGCTCGATCACCTGTTTATAAATGCCTTGCGGGACGGGCTTTTTGTGAGTTGATGGCCAGCGGTGACCTCTATTCATGCGGTTGGATGCGGGGCAAACTCCCCGGCGTCTCAGTTCTTGACCAGGGTTTTGCCAATGCTTTTAACAAACTGCCAAAAATCGAGGGCTGTAATTCCTGCGCCAGTTCATGCTGGCTCGAGTCGAACCTGATTTTCAATCTGAATCCCCGGACAGTAACAAACTGGATCAAATTCCTGATTAAGGGATGAAAGAACAGGCGATGATCAGACTTTCCAAAAAAGCGGCCTTGTTTTTATTGGGAGTAACTCGCCGGCGCTCCTCTTTTCCATGGCAACTTCAGGTGGAACTTTCCAATAAATGCAACTTGGAATGCAAAATGTGTATGCGTCAAGCTATGGGCGTACCTGTTATTGATATGTCAAAAGAGGTCTTTGAGGCGCTGGTAAAAAATCTTAAAGGAGTAAAAGAAGTTGTCTTTCGAGGTTGGGGAGAGCCTCTTCTGCATGACAAGTTCCTGGAATTTGCCCACCGGTTTCGAGATCAGGCGCCCCAGGTTGATTTGTTCATTACAACTAACGGACATTTGCTAAAGGGTAATATGGCCGGAGAAATAATCAACATGGGCATTGGTAAAGTGTCGGTTTCCATCGATCAAACAAATGAGAAAACCAAAGGCGCCGGCCATCCCGGTTCAAATAAAGTCATGGCGAATATAGCTGAATTTATCAAACTACGTGGATCCGCGCCCTACCCCCAACTGGTTCTTCAGCCCACCATGCACAGTGGTAAAATAAAGGATATTCTCGATGTAGTAAGTTTCGCCAAAGAGGTCGGCGCGGATATGGTGAATCTGCTGCGAATGGATAGCTGGGTTTTGGAAGGGATAAAAAGGGCGTCGCCAAAAGAAGAAAAACAGATGATCCATCAGGCAAAAAAAGTCGCCGGGAAAAAGCTGAAAATCTTCTTCCTTAACCAGAAATCATTGCCTGTGCAAATCGCCTCCCGCAACAACCGGCTATGTCTAAGAACACTTTTTCAGCCCTATATCGACGTGGAAGGAAACGTGACGCCCTGCTGTATGCTTCGTGACAAAATAATGGGAAATATTTTGGAAACATCCCTGGAGACCATTTGGCGAAATCAATCTTTTGAGGAGTTTTTCCACCAACAGGAAAAGATATGCTCAAGATGCGACGCCTTTTTCTCCATCTATCATGAATGATATGGGGCGCTGCCCCATACCCCGCCAAAAGGACACCTCCCTTTGGAATCCCACAGTTAAAGCTTCGCTTTAACAAATGTGCCATCGGGTTATTGCTGCCGATTGCACGCCGGTCACCCGAAAAAAATAAAGGAATGGTCTTTTGAATAGCCGAACTTCGTAAAAAGCCATTCCCATTCTTCGGGCGTATAAAAACCCTCGCAGGTAAGCTGCCAGTATAGTAAATTGGCTTTTTCTTTTTCGTTTCTATAAGATTCCACAACGATGTAGGCGTCATTTTCGCTAACCCTGGAAATCTCCTTTATCGCTTTTTCCAGGTCATAAATATAGAGATTGTGCAAAGTATTAATCGAAAGAACAAGGTCGAAAGAGTTGTCATCAAAGGGCAGTTGTCGTGCGTGCCCTTTTTTTAAAAACGGTTTGATTTCCTCTTTCGCCTTTTCTAAAGCATAGGAGGAAATATCAATGCCGGCCACTTCAAGACCTGGAATCAATTGGGAAAGTTCATAAAGGAGAAATGCTTTTCCACACCCGATATCAAGAACTCTGTCGCCCTTTTTCAAGTGGTAATGGTTGATGATATCCTGGGCGACAGGCTTCCAACGGCCGTCGTAATAGTAGCCTCCAAACCCGAATTTACGATCTCCATCCCAATAGTTTTTTCCAAACTTTTTTGCTTCCGCGGCGCACTTCTCTTTATCGTGACTGGTAACTCTCTCCAGATAATTTCTGGAAGTTTTTTTATGAATCGAAGAGATAAGATCGACGTAAGCCATAAGCTCGATTTCCTTTTTAAACAAATTCCAGATGATTCGGGTCGGCGTCCAGATAATCCAGAAGGGCCAGATTTTTTTCATGGGCGACGCAGTGGTGATTGCAAATAAGGCTCGGGTTGATGTTGTCAAGTTTCTCATTTACAACAGGGTCGTTCCAGAAATCATAAAAACTTCGATTGCCTATGGCGCCGATCAGCCCTTTTTTTGTAT
>CAYSHR010000484.1:0-3528 GCA_964430795.1 uncultured bacterium | reverse complement strand
TCTCAAAACCGCCGATTTCGGGGTGAGAATAGTTCCAGAGAAGCCGAAACTGGTTGAACGAAACCGCTTCGCGGTAGCTTCAGTCGGCGTCCACATTTCCTTTTCCACATAAATCATCAAGCCTCGTAAGACATTCCTACAATAGCCTTCGTTTTCAATCATGCCGATATCGCGTCGGCACACGTTCACTTTTTACGAAACGGAGGCAAGAGATGGGACATTTGCGCGACAGAATGGAAGAGGATTTGCGACTGGCCGGGTACAGCCAGTCCACGCGAAGGATTTATCTTCACTACGCCAAGCAGTTCGCCAAGCATTACATGCGCTCGCCGGCAAAGATGGGCGAAAAGGAGATCCGAGCCTATTTGCTTTACCTGCTCGACGAGCGGAAGCTGTCGCACGCCAGCTATCGTCAGGCATGGGCCGCATTGAAATTCCTTTACACGACGACGATGCGGCGCCCTTGGGATGTTGCATCCATACCGCGCAAACGTGAAGGTTTTCGCCTGGTCGAGGTGCTCAGCGGCACGGAAGTGTCTTCCTTTTTCAAAGCGGTGCGAAGTTTCCGATACCGGGTGATCCTCATGGGGATTTATTCCGCAGGACTCCGGGTCGTGGAAGCTTGCCGGCTTCGCGTGGAGGACCTCGATTCCCACCGGATGGTGATCCATGTCCGGTCGGGCAAGGGGAACAGGGATCGCTATGTCATGCTCTCCGAGCGGTTCCTTAAGGAACTCAGACGATATTACAAAATGACAATGCCGGACGATCTTTTCTTTCCCGGACGTGGAGCAAAAGGGCACATCGGAACGCAGTCGGTCCGCAATGCGTGCGCGCTGGCGGCAAAAGAGTCCGGTATAAAAAAACGGATCACGCCCCACATTCTCCGGCACAGTTTCGCCACGCATCTTCACGAACTGGGCACCGACGTGCTTACCATCAAGTCCGTTTTGGGGCACAAGGATCTTCAATCCACAAACATTTACACTCACATCAGCACCAGTCGGGCCATCCGCGCCTGTGGCGCCATCGGGACCGGTCATACCATCCGGCCCTGTAACTCCGTCCGCGCCGGTTGGACCATCAGCACCTGTCGGGCCGTCTGGACCGGTCGCACCGTCAGGTCCTGTCATACCATCCGGCCCTGTAACGCCGTCGGCGCCTGTGGGGCCGGTTGGGCCAGGCTCACCCTGAAGAAACGTAACATCAGCTTTCATATCACTGCCGGTTTGAGTCGCGACAGTGATGGTAAAGAGAAGTTCCTCATTGCTTTTCAAAATCCAATCTTCAATCTCCGGAGTAAGGAGTGCTTCAATAAGGGTATCTGTGTTCTTGATAATTTCCAGATCTGTGTTCAATTTTGGGTTATTCTGGCAAAGGAGTCTTACTCGCGCGCTATTGAGCCTTTTTCCGGCAATGAGAATTCCATCTTTTATTTTATCCGCGTATTTTATTGAATTGCCGATAATACTGCCAATTTCAGGAGGACCGCCCTGGGGAATTCCATCAATATTATCATCATCATCATTTATATCATCGTCATTACCTTGAGAGTCATCATCCTGCGAATCGTCATCCACTCCCTGGTCCTCAAGTTCCATATTGGTGGACCCGCATGAGGAAGCAAAAAATGAAAGAAGTAATAAAAGGGAAATAATGCAAATTACATCTACTGTTTTAGAAGAAAACTTCATTGATTTGACTCCCAACCAGAGCATATTAGAGAATATTCAGCACACATAAAATTCCAGAGGATTAGAAGTATAATAAATAAAAGATAGTATGTCAATAAAAAAAGCTCCTTTTTTTGAAATAGCGCTTTTAATAATTTCCTTATATAAATTTGTGGTTTCATTTTCCACTAATTTATAAAGGTCCCAGGCAACGCGTTTTTATAAAAAAGCGATTTCCCCATAATGATCATACGATGAACAATAATTTTTTTTGACTCCTTATTGTTTAGCATATCCATTAATCATTGGTTAATAAGCAGCCTGGATGATAATTCATTTTATGAACTTTACTCTTGCTTTTTGTTTTGGCATGTGAGAACTTATCCCTGTTGGACAAGAGGAAGAAAAATGGATCAGAAAGAATCATTACAGTTGCAGATCCTGGAAGAGATCGAGAAAAGCGGTTCTTTTACCCAGCGTGATCTGGCTGAAAAGCTCCAGATTGCTTTAGGGCTGTCAAATGCTTATATTCGCCGAATTATAGAAAAAGGGTATGTAATGGTTACAACAATGCCCAGAAAACGGGTATATTACAATCTTACACCCACGGGTCTGCTTGAGAAGAGCAGATTGACCCTCCTGTATATGAAAGACTCTCTTGATTACTACCGATCCCTTCGCCAAACAATTGAAAAAACCCTTATGGCTCTGATTGACCAGGGGCTTACTCGCCTGGTTATTCTAGGTACCGGCGAAATTGCCGAGATAGTTTACATTCTTACACGCCAATCGGATATTAACCTTGTTGCTGTTGTGGAAATCGAGGCGAAAAAGACGCCCTTTCTTGGCTTGGAGGTTCATGGCGTGGAAAGGTTGTCCAAAGACAATTATGATATAATCATGCTCACCGAGGATGGTTTTGAGAACAACGAGAAGCTGGCCAGAGCAATCTTCAAAAACGAACTCCTCATAGAGAAGATCATCAGCTTTACCGGTCATCGTCTGAAAATGTCCACAGGCCTCGAAATTGACCACTCCCGGAATACAGGATTGTCAAAGGAAGGTGAAAAGTGAAGACACCTGACTTTTCTTCACAGGAACATATTTC
The DNA here is from genome assembly GCA_964430795.1 of uncultured bacterium. Taxonomy (GTDB): domain Bacteria; phylum Lernaellota; class Lernaellaia; order JACKCT01; family CAYSHR01; genus CAYSHR01. The sequence continues at coordinate 747 of CAYSHR010000484.1, read as the reverse complement.
TGTCATCCGCCCTGTAGCCGGCTGGATTCCCATAAACTTCAGCGAGTTGTGGTCTTTTCGAGAGCTTCTTGGTTTTCTTGTAATCCGCGACATCAAGGTCAAATACAAGCAGACATTTCTCGGCATCGCCTGGGCCATTATTCAGCCGGTGGCGTACACCATTGTTTTCTCATTATTTTTCGGAAAGCTGGCGAAAATGCCCTCCGAAGGGCAGCCCTACCCTTTATTCTCCTTCACCTCCCTTCTGCTCTGGACCTATTTTCAAACCGCCTTGACTTTTTCAAGCACCAGCCTGGTGATAAACCAGCAACTTGTCTCGAAAATATACTTTCCAAGGCTCTTGCTTCCGGTGGCGGCCTCTCTGGCGGCTCTTGTGGACCTGCTGATCAGCCTGATCTTTTTTATGTTTGTCCTTCTTTATTATGACATATTGCCCACAGCCAGGATGTTCTGGGCGGCGCCCTTTATCTTTCTGGCCTTTATGACCGCCCTGGGCGTTGGAATGTGGCTGTCAGCCATCAACGTAAAATATCGCGATGTCCAATATACCATTCCATTTCTGACTCAGCTTTGGCTCTTTGTCTCACCGGTGGTCTACCCCTCCAGCATGGTGCCCGAAGAATTTCGAATACTCTACGGTCTCAACCCCATGGTGGCGGCTATCGAGGGATTCAAATGGGCTGTACTGCCCGATATGCCTTTCCCGTCCATCCCCATGATGATTCTATCTCTGCTAATCGCCGCGGC
>CAYSHR010000483.1:0-3532 GCA_964430795.1 uncultured bacterium | reverse complement strand
GGATGCCGCGGTTAATTCTTTTCGAACAGGGATTCGGGTAGATAGATAAATGTCTCGTAAAGGTCTGTTACCACCCAGAAATCCATAGTCTCATGAACAACCTCAAGATGGGCGACATCTTTTGGCGTACCTGGGTATTTTACCGCACAACACTGATCTTTCAAGAATTTTGTATATGGGGAATATGAATTCCACACATGATGGAAATGATCGAAAATGCCGATGACATCATCTTCACCTTTTGGCTTCATGGCATAAAGCTGATCATAATCAAGGGTGACGAAAGAGGTTTTTGTCAGGGTCGAATCATTTGGCTTCGTTTCCATCCAATCAGGATAATATAATATACCTTTATCGGCCTTTACATCTGATTGGAGCCACTGATCATAGCTGGTAAAGGCGCCCAGAGGATTATGAGGGTATTGGGTCCAGCCCCAATCCGCGACAAATAGCGGTCTCGAATCAATAGTGGGAATATTTTCGGCCATGATAAAAATATAATCGACATCTTTTGGCGAACCTGGTTTTATAAGACCATTGTAGGCGCCTCCTCCACTCTCAATTTCCGCTTTTGCCTCATCGTCCACAACTTTATTCACCCACATTTTCCAATCGCAGCCGCAGTTTCTGGCTACTTCAATAAAAAGAGGAATATTGTCATTTTGATCGAGGGTAATTCGAATCACTTTTCCATCAATGAGTCCGGACCAGAACCAGCGGTAGAGATATCTGACCGGGTTCTCCTCAATTGTATAAGGCACTGGTCTTTCCGGATAAAAGAAAGCATAGATCAACTGATAATGCTCACCGCTATGGATTTGAACTTTTCGAATCGTGGAATACATTACTGGTGTTTCAGTGTCGATTTCAACAGAGTAGCCATAATCAGGATCATCGGGATCAAGAGAGACTTTTCCGATAAGATCGCTTCTCAAAGGGTAGGGTAGAAGGTCATAATCCTCAGCAAGCCCTTGAACCAAAAGAGGCCAGTGTTTGGATATAAGCTCCTGTTCATATTGTTCCTGATTAAAAGTATCATTGTCGTGATCATCAACAACAACAGAGTCATCGTCATCCGTGGAATCGTCGTCATCAGTATTTGATTCATCCAGATCGGCATCATCACTTACTTCGCAGGAAAGAGTAAAAAACAAGGATATTAGAATTGCCAAAAATATAAGTTTTTTTAACATGGGATCTCTCCTCTATTTTTAAAGTTCATTACCTTATTAATACCATCGACTTACTGGTATTTCCAGAGGAAAAAGAGAAAAGATTATTTACCCTTGCGTTTTTTCCCTCTCTTTGGGATGTTTTTACATAGGAAAAGATCGAAAAAAATTCCATGATTCCAAAATGAATAATATGGGAGCAGGGTATGAACTTAGCAAAAAAAACAACACGAATGGTTGTTATAATTCTTGTAGCCCTTTCTTTTGCCCTTTGTGGATGCGGAAAGGGCTCAAAGGTCGCCAAATCTATTGAAGAAAACGCTGCCAAAATCATTGAGTTTTTTCCTGAACCTATAACCTATCCACCAAGCAAAAACCGTATTCACAACAATTACCGCTTTATTGGCAAGGGAAATTCTCTGATCATTCAACTGGACTATTGGAGGTTTAACAAAGGGCGGAAAAATATGCTGCACCATTACACCCTGCCTCTGGACCAGATAGACCCGGTCTCTTCAGAGATTACCGATCCGGAGCATAGGGTTGGCCCTATCTCTTACAAAGGGGGAAAAACCCCTATTGAACCGAAACAGATAATATTGCGTACAAGAGGGCGAAAGGATGTTATTCAGCGTATTATCTATGACCGCGGTAAGGGACGAATGGCCAATAGTAAGGATGATAGATTCAGGTCGCCTTCTGATAAAGGCGAGTCGGAATACATTAGCGAAGTGGTAATTTACGCGCCAAATGGGGCGCGAGCAGATTCGATTATCAACGCCTTTAAGTAGTTTCTTTCCAGGAATGGCTCTTTTCCAACCTTTGCTCCAATTAATCGTGTAAAAATCCTGTTACTTCAAGTATCTTCCGCCAATAAAATCCAGGAGTATTGCCAGGGTATCACTCTTTTCCCCGCGGCCAACCTGCTCCACAATGCCGTCATGATTACAATTGGCGATTTCTTTGATATCAACGCTTACACCGTTTTTCAGCAAAACATCATAAAAGACCTGACTCTGTTCCTTGATGGATAGCTGATCGGTTATGGCAAAGTCATGCTCGGCATAGAGGATCAAAAAAGGAGGCGCATCAGGTCGAATATGATTGATGGGTGAGGCTTCCTGCCATATCTTGGGGTGGTGAGTAAAAACCAGACGCAAGGGCATCGGCACAGCCTTCACATCGTATATCCCGGAGATAACAACCACTTTGTTAAGTATATTCGGATTCAATCCTTCTTCTTGCAAATATTGCTTATCCAATGCTGCCAGAGCGGTCAGCAGGGCGCCCGAACTATAGCCTATCAGAAAAAGATTATCCGTATCAGCGCCATGATCGCCAAGATTTTCCTTTGTCCAGGAGATTGCTCGGGCCACATCCCGGACCTGGGCCGGGTGCTGAGCTTTTGGAAAAAGTCGATAGTTAGAGCAAACAACCGCTATGCCCGCATTGGCCAGAGCGTACCCAAGATTCGCAACCACATTTTTATCGTTGACGACCCAACCTCCGCCATGCACTACAACAGCGGTTGGCCAGTTGGCGCGGTGATTGGGCAAATAAATATCCAGGCTATGACCCAGGGGGTCCATATCATCGCCCTGATAATAGCGGACATTTTTAAGGACGGTCACCTTCTCTTTACCTGAAATCGGCGGCAATTTTGTTGAATGACAAGCCAAAAAGAAGGTGGAGAGGGTGACCATGAAAATAAATACAGTCCCTTGAAAAACAAGGGGTTTTGTTCTTGAAAAACTGCTTTTCCTGACCCAGTAGTTTATTTTCGCCACATTCCCATTCCCGGTAATTCGTTTACGGGAAAGCCACCGGCCCCGCGGCTCCTCCATTGGTGTTGTCGTAGGCGTCTTGCAGGTCACCCGATTCAATGGTGACTGTCTCGGGCACCCCCACTGGAGAATAAACGCCTTCAAAATGCCCCTCCGAGGTCGGCGACAAAACCACTGTTTCGGTTCCACCAGCGACCATATTAATGGTGGCCAATGCCGAACCGCCGGCCACAGGTGACGGGTCATTCGGGCTGAATTCAAAATGGCGCACCCGATAACCTTCCGGGTTTGGCGGCCAGTAACCATTGCACTCAATATTGTACTGATTCGCGCCAAGGTCAGTCACCATCAACTCCTGGACAATAATATCACTACTTCCCACGATTTCAAAAAGATCGGAAAAAACAGTGTAGGGCGTTACCTTGCTTCCATTCCACGTTTCACCTTCCACGCGAATGCGATACCGCCCTGTCTCTATATCGGCGACAAGTTCCCATTCTATGGACCATTGGTGAAGTCGCTTAGCCGGGAAGGATCTTACCCAATAATTCGGCTTAGGTATATATCTGGTAATAG
>CAYSHR010000482.1:1693-3533 GCA_964430795.1 uncultured bacterium | reverse complement strand
TTCGAAGGAAACCAGAATTATCCCTTCTTACGCGATAATTCTGGTTTCCTTCGAAGATCCTTGTCTTTTTATAGACAAAGGGGAATGTGATTGAGAATGACCAGTTGTCACTAAATCCCATTCCAAGGTAGAGGCTGAATATCTGTTTCTTGACCTTGAAACTACCTTCAACAAGGTTACTTTCGTCATCAAAGTAATGGCGAGAGTAATTTTGAGAGAACCCAAACATGAATGTCGTCACGCGCTTTGAATAATTCAAGGGCTGCGCGATATAATCTGTCGGGTATTCCCATGGCGTGGACAATTCGTGGTCGATTCTCGCATCGCCCCAGGGGTCTTCACTCTCATCGTCACCTTCCTCTTCGTCATCGGCGGCAAAGGCCAATGGCGTTAGAGACAGCCCGATGATGAGTATCAAGCAAAAGAACAATAAGACCCTAAGATTCATCTTCTCATCCCTTCCCTTAGGTATAGAAAAACGGCATGTTTCGATTTTTCGATCTTTTACGTTAATCACACTCCTTTGTCAAGATGAGAATTCAGATTTATCGTGTAATTAAAGTTAACCTTTGAACCGTGTGTTTGGTCTAAGAAAAAAAATCTCCGCAAAGGCCCGAAAACAATACTTTTTAATAATGAATCAGGACAAACAGCGGATTTAATATATTCCCCTTTTATTTTGTCATGATGGTAAAAAAACTTTTCTTTATTTTTTTTATTTGAACAAAAGACTTGATAAAGGTGAAATTATAAATCACCTACGGCAGGATTTTTTTAAAACTCCCCCAATGGAGTTTATCCATTTAAGGAATTTGTTTACTATTGATGCAGCCTTAAAAAAGCCGCTCTTGGTTTGCTAATTTTCTTTCCAATATCAGCAACCGCATCCGCCGGTAACTTCCCCCTTCGGCCAAAGGTCTTCCTCAGCCTCCACCGAATCATCGTCATCGTCGGTTACTCCGCCATCAGGCTTTCTTGGATCACAGCTATCGGTCAGTTCCTCGCATGTATAACCCGACGGGCAGGGATCGCCGGATGAGACGCAAGCCTCTGTGGCTTCATCACAAGACTCGTCGCCATTGCAATACAGACCATCATCTGAACAAGGATCCCCTGATGATACACAGGAGTCGGTGGTCTCGTCACATGTTTCAGCTCCGTTGCAATATTTTTCATCGTCAACACAGGGGTCTCCCGATGACACGCAGGCGTCCTTATCCTCATCGCAACTCTCAAGACCATTACAATAAAGATTATCATCAGGGCATCGCAACGGCGCGGTCATCTCGCTTATGCATTCATCAGCATCCACATCGCAAATCTCATCACCATTGCACCATAAGCCGTCATCCTCACATTCCACAGGCTCACCATCTAAGCACTGGTAAAGCTCGCAGGTTTCAACTCCATTGCAGAAAACACCATCATCACAATGGGAATCCAGAGTGCACTCGGTAATGGCGTCTGTCTCAAGGTTGTCAATCAGCCAATAGTTGCCTGTATCATGACAAATAACATAAGCCATGCCCGGAGCGTTTACCTGGAGGGTGTCCATGCGCCCGGTGTCGAGATTGGCGTATCCCATGTCGCTGTCAAGGAGGTTACCCAGGTCGTCATAGGCGTCAACATAGAAAAAACTGTAAGAAGAGTAATCGACTTTAAAATATGTCGCGTAGGACTGGGTAAAAGTTATGACCCCAAATCCCTGGTTTTCTCCCAGCCACGCAAAGAAATTACCGTCTGAATAATAGCTTCCAAAGGGAAAGGGACCGTTATATCCTCCAGTTCGCCAATCACCGTAAATCCAGTCAAATCCCATGGTGGTTGTAAACTCGAGACC
>CAYSHR010000482.1:0-1683 GCA_964430795.1 uncultured bacterium | reverse complement strand
AGGCAATGGCCATCCTGTCAAAGCCATTCTCAAAGTCAATAAAGCCGGCGTAAGCGATGCCCGACATTAGACAAATGAAAACAGCCATAATTACCACAATAGAAACCCTGGATCCAAGATACATGATCAACTCCCATCCAAAAGCACTAAAAAAACATAAAATCTCACTTAATAGTATCAGTATTCCACGCATCACGTCAATGGGCGAATCAACGAATCAATTTTATTTGGGTGAGGGACAAATTTGAAGAAACCGATATGAGAATATCTTTTTTTCAGGGAACATCAATTAAAGTAAAGGCGATTAATCATGCCAATTCGGATACCTGCCCATTCGAACCGCGACACAATAGTCCCAATTTGACACATCAATACCCAGTTTCTCCAGAAGGTCTTCATACTTTAGGGGAGGCATGCCCGTCTTTCCTCCCCAGTTTTTCGGCTTAAGGGTTATATAAACCGCGCCTCCTTTAATTCCCATATAATCATAACTTGGAGGATAATTATCCCAGTCGTAAAGACCATCCCACGGGTTTCTTTTCCAGGTGTCAAGATATGGTCCATTCCAACCATCCAATTTACCCGCGGCGTCAGCCGCTTCCCATTTGTTGCTATGACCCCCATCTTTCCATCCATATTTTTCAACAAGTCCCGGGTCAACATTTCTCCAGACATCCAGGGGATAGAAACCGCAATCAGCCTCGAACCGCCCCGCCGCCAACTTGATCCACCTGATATCAGTATAAAAAACAGCTAACCTGGCCCGTTCTCTGGCATGCCTGGAAGCCACGGTTATCATTGAAGAAAGAACACCTAAAACCGCTACGTCGATTATCATCTGAAGGAGAGTAAAACCTTTGTTGGATTTTAAGCGGTTCATTTTATGTCTCCAATTTCCTTTTCCCCTTCACCACCTTCCATCCTTCCACATTAGGTAGTTTAACATATTAATCGGCAATTTCAAAGAAAATCTTAACTTTTTTTTCGTATAAAACCTATTATTTTTACATTATCGTAATTTCATTACCCTCATGACTATTTATTTCTATTATCTTTCAATTAGTTATATAGTTTTACATTTCTCACTTAATGTAATGCTGAACTTTTGTATTTTGCTTAACCATCAAAGAAATAGAGGATTTTCACCTATTGCGGGCAGATGTAAAGGCAGCTTTTTCTGCTTATCGGGAAGAAGAATTTATCTAGTTCCCGTCCTAAAACTCGGACAGGGCTGATTTTGGTTTCTAGACCAGGAATGAGTAATTTGTTACAAAGTCAAGGAAATCAAGAATTTGCGCGGAGTCGTACTTTTATACGTCGAACAATCAAATCCGAAGATTGACTCCGAGATTGGGAAAAAGGGTCGTTCCTGGACAGAAACTATCTATTTTCCATTAGCCGCAACATCCCCCTGAAGTAGAATCAGAACCTGATCTACCAACCGAATCATCAGGACTATTATCTACGCAACACTTGCCAAGGCATATCCAGCCTTCATCAAAAATATCCATGCATTCCTGGTCGGTTTTACAGGTAAAGCACCAGTCTGTGTCATCGTCGTCACTTACATCATTATCGTCGTCGTTATCATCGTTATCATAGTAATATTTGTATTCGGCGTCATCGTCGTCATTAACATCATCATCGTCGCCTTGGTCATCATCGTCGCCGGTATCATCATCA
>CAYSHR010000481.1:3311-3533 GCA_964430795.1 uncultured bacterium | reverse complement strand
GGGGACATGGAATCTACGATGCCCCTTTTGGCCAATCCGGCATCATGGTCAGAAGCAGGCTTCTCCTTCCAGAGCAACAAAGGATGATATGTCAAATCCTTTCCGGTGTTATAGGGTAAAAAGCTATAGTCGAAAGGCGGGAACCTGAAGCCGATTTCAAGGCACAACAGAAAAATCATAAAACTCAGGATGCCCAGAACATTGATAAATTTTATTCTTTTT
>CAYSHR010000481.1:0-3301 GCA_964430795.1 uncultured bacterium | reverse complement strand
CGTGGAAAAAGGCTTCCCCCATCTGAGCGTCTCACAATCCCCCCAAGCCATATGGAAATAGGCAACAATACCGGCGCGTTCTCTTTGAAAAAGAGATATGAACTGAATAAAATTACGGATATGGCAATTAACACAATAAGACATTTTTTGCTCTTTACCAAAGCCGCGACCTCGTTATTTTTAACGATAGTTGTATATATGAAAATGGATCACAACATATATCCAGTTAGCTATTATTATTGCCAAAAGAGGAAAAAGGACGAGCTTTTTGTTCATCCAGGCCTGGATGGGCAGTTGGGCGGATTTTAAAAAGATGGCCACCGCAAAATAGATCACCACCATTACGTCAAGAAAAAGCAGGGCGCCGCCTAAGGGGTTTGCCGCGAAACCGGCAAAAACATCTCCCCCCATTATATGCACCCACGATCTTGTGCCAAAGCAAAAAGGGCAGGGCGTGCCTGTGATTTTCCTGAAAAGGCACAAGGGGCCGACTCCCGAAAGTCCGGTTACAGCTCTGAACTTTGCCCACGCCAAAGGCGATATGGCCATCACAAGCAGGATTATTCGTAGATAGGTCGGTGGCCCGCTTTTATTTGGCCCGGTTTTTTTATTAAGATGGTTTTCCATAATTATGAAAGAAGAAAAACGGCGATAATAATCAGAATGAGCATCATTCCAAAAAGAGCGAACATGGGAAGTAAAACCGCCAGCGCCGCCCTTTCTCCCTTGATCCGATGAGTGTGAGTCACGCCGATTATTACCAGGGCCACCTGCCAAACAAGGGCGAGTATGCCTCCAAGCACCGGTATGATTCGGACAAGGTGAGTGGCATTGGAGTAAGCTACTATTCGCAAGGTTCCGGGAAATTTCTTTTTTGGGTCTGAAAATATCATCAAGGCGACATGAACTATCCCGGCGATTACGAAGATCATCATGAATCCCTGAAGAGGGAGCATGGCGGTGGCTTTTACAAAAGAGGCGCTCGGATTTGAGAGGAGGTTTTCCACCTCCATTGATTTAAGCATTCTTACGACCATGGCGTCTTGGGATTGAAGGAGAAACTTGTAGATAAAGAAGCTGTAGGCAACCTCAAATATTCCGCCAAAGCAATAGCATATCAGCGCGAACAAGTATTGATGAAAAACTTTGTCATTAGCCTTGGGAGTCTGGAAAAATCTCCCTGGCGAAAAGAGAATGCTTTTCAATTTTGGAAAGAAAGACTCCATGAATCCGGAGGAAGCAAGATCAACCCTTCCCTTTTCATAATAGCTTGAGGTTTGTCGCTGGAGTTTGGAAAGACATAGAGGACAGGCGTCATGCCCGGTATCTCTGTTTACACAGGCAGTGCAGACAAATTTGCCGCAATACTTACAAATATTTTCTGATCCGGGCCTTCCGCAGGTCTCACAGGCACGGGCCGCTTCTTCGGAATCGATATAGAGCCCGGATTGATCAAGGCTTTGGGAAATGTCGGTGGATGGCGAGCCATTTTGATCAAAACTCCCTTCCATATCCTCGGCCTGGGAGTCTTTCTCCTGAAAACTTTGACTGTCCGGTTCAAATATTTTGCTACAAGCGGGGCACCGATATTTTCCCGGTTTTCCGGTCCTTACTTTTTGCCCGCAGTTGGGACAATTGGTTATCATCAACGCGCCTTTCAATTTTAGTAATCGTTCAGTTACAAGGGGGCTTTTTGGAAAAGCGGGGACATGTACTTGTTACGCAGCCCCAGGTTTTCATATAGAGATCGGGGTACACGATCCCCATTTCCCTGATTTTATTGACAAGGCCGGCCATTGTTGAGAAATGGGGTCATGTCCCCCGATCTTTTACCTTGCCCACTTGTCACTGAACGATTACCAGTTTTATAATACTCTGCTTTGAATTACTTTAATCATTTTTTGGACATGTTCAACAAGTTTTGGACTGGGCTTTTTTGTTTTTGAAACAGGATACATTAGAACGTCCGGGTATTTGGACGCTAAGACCTCAAGAAAATATATGGCCTGCTTATAGTTTCCCATCTGCTGGTAGAAAACCATACTTTTGTAGTACGAGGCATAGGCCGCGATGGTTTTGGCAAAGGGATCTTCCTTGGCGATATGCTCTTTTTCAATGGTGCTCAGTTCATATAGCGCTCTGTTGTTATCTTTTCCATGAGTGACAAAGAGGTCCCGGATTTCAATTATCGCAGCGATTCCGGCGGGCATATGGCCATATTCAGTCTGCTCAACCACATCGGGAAAACGGGCGATAAGAATTTTGTATTCCAATAAACTCTCTTCCAATCTTTGAGCCACTCTTGTTTTTTTATAGGCGTCGATAAAAAAACCGGCTCTATAAAAATGTACTCGGGACAGGGCAAGGCGGCTTTTTACCCCGCCAGCAAGTTCTCTAAAAAGGGAAAGACTCTTGCCTTGGGAAGCCGGCATCCGGACAATAATATCTCTTCCAAGCTCGACAGCCACGGCTTCAAGGTCCACTTTTCCATACAGATTCCCAATGACCTCTCCTTTATTATTCCTAATGAGGTCCAAAAGAGTGAGGAATCCCTGGTTATAATTTTTTGACTTTAAAGAAAACCTAATGCTTTGAAGAGTGGATATGATCTCTACTTTTCCATAATATGTTTTTTCTCCTGAAAAGCGCCCGACATATACTCCGGAATGCTGAATGGCAACCGATCGCGAGATGCTTAAGGCGGTCAGAAGGTCTCCCCTTTTGGCGTAAAGCTTCGCCAGTTCAATCCTCGCGGTAGCCCTTAAAGAGACAGGCATGGATTTATCCAGGGGGTTTTCCATAGTGCCTTCATATCCATAAACGGACATTATCATGGTAAGCAGGGCGGTGGCGTTTGTGTAATCCTTAATGGAGACGTAAATTTCATATGCTTCCCAGGCCGCCATTTTTCCTTGTTCATAGGCATGAAACTTATTGAAGATAAGGATGTAGGTTTCAGCGATGGCTTTGTGGTCAACGGGAGTGGCTTCTCGCAGCTTTCGAATTTTTTCCAGATGCCCTTTGATTATCAAGTGGTCAATTTCGATTTTTGTCAGCTTACGATCCTTATGGGATTTCTCCTCTTTTCCAGCTTCTTCATTGGCAAACAGAGAATAAGAAACTGACAGAAAAAGCAAGACGGCAAAGAATGAAATTACGGCTTTTAAAATATTTGGTATGGGAAATTGGATTAGGAGGGGCATCATTTTTCTGGGGGGGTGTTTCCGGTATTAAGAGGATTATCGCGCTTTTCGCAATCTTCCATAAAGGGCAGAGCCAGTTCAACCATCTCTCTTACTCT
>CAYSHR010000480.1:0-3536 GCA_964430795.1 uncultured bacterium | reverse complement strand
CTAAGAAAGGAATCGAAGGAGAAGAATCTTTCAAAAGAAGGAAATATTGCTTATAAAATCGCACTGGCTATGGTTGAGCCTAACCTTACCTTTAATAAATCCGAAACGGAGAAGCGAAGAAAAGACGCCAGGGATCAAGTTGCTCCTTCTATAATCAAATATGAAAAGAATCAACTCATTGTTGGCGAGGGAGTAAAAATTACTCCTGAAATTCATAGTATATTAAATACAATCAGCAGGCAAAACAGAAGCGGAAGTTCTCTACTTGTATTCTTAGGTGTGGCATTTTTAGGTTTCATTTTCCTGAACACTCTTTTTTATTATGCTGATCGAAATATTTCGAAATTTAACCTCAACCAGCGGGATCTGTTGTTTTTAACTATTTTTACCGGCTTTACCATCATAATGCTCGGCATAGGCATTGTAATTATCGAGGCCATCTGCAATCAGTTTCCTCTATTTCAACCACATATTTTGGTTCTGGCTCTGCCCTTAGCCTCAGCGGCCATGACGGTTCGCTTTCTTCTTAATAGCGAAGTCGCCGTTATATATTCATTGGCAGTGGCCGTAATGGCCTCTTTAATGGTGGACCCGACTGTAACCATTCTTGTTTTCTTTCTTTTGTCTTGTGTGGTTGGGGCTCATTTTGTCGGCCAGGCCAGCCATCGCCAGACTATTATCAAAGCCGGCCTCTATACGGGTTTTTTCAATATCACCCTCTATTTAACTCTGCGCCTGGCTCTTGGATCCCTGGATGGTTTTTTAAGTATCGAGCTTTTGCTGGCGGCTCTTTTTGCTTGTCTGGGAGGAATAATATCCGGTCTTGTGGTGCTGTCAATTACTCCACTTAGCGAATGGATATTTGGTTATACAAGCAATATCAAACTCCTTGAACTGGCCAGTCTTAATCACCCTTTGTTAAAGAACATGGTATTAAAAGCTCCCGGAACCTATAATCATTCGACTCTGGTTTCAAGTTTATCAGAGGGCGCCGCTGAAGCTATCGGTTGCAATCCTTTATTAGCCAAGGTGGGCGCTTTGTATCATGATGTTGGAAAAATCAATAAGGCCAGCTATTTCTATGAAAATCTTGCTTCCAAGGATAATAACAAGCACGATGACCTTTTTCCCAGAATGAGCGGACTTATTCTGACAAGCCATGTCAAGGAAGGCGTGGAAATGGCCCGCCGCCATGACCTTGGCGAGCCAATCGTGGATATCATTGAGCAGCACCACGGCACTTCTCTTATCTACTACTTCTACAAAAGGGCAAAAGAGAGGGAGGACCCTGAAACCTCTCCAGTGGAGGAATCGGATTATCGTTATCCCGGACCATGCCCTCAAACAAGAGAGGCGGCTATTGTAATGCTTTCTGATATAGTAGAGGCTTCAACCAGGTCTCTTGCCAATAAAAATCCTGCCAGAATCGAGCAGAATGTAGAAGAGATGATTGAAAGGGTTTTTTCAGACGGGCAGCTTGACCAGTGTGATCTTACACTGAAGGACCTCCAGAAGATAGCCAGGTCATTTAATGGAATTTTAAATGGAGTGTATCATTCCAGGGTTCAATATGATGAATCAAGGAAAGATAAGGAGACCCGGGACGGGAATGGTAATAGAGATCCAAAATCGGCAGAGAGCGTTAACAGTTCCGATAATCGGCCTTCGAAGAATGATAGAAGAGATTTTTAAGGAATTTCAACTCGATCAGGCCGAATTATCCATAGTTCTGTGTGGCGACCAATTAATTACGGATTTAAATAAAAAATATCTGAAAAGGGAAGGCTCGACAAATGTTATCTCTTTCCCCATGCAGGACGCGCCTCTTTCTGAACTAAGGGAAACACCCAATGTAATCTTGGGAGATGTGGTAGTAAATGTAAAAAGAGCTTTGGATGATGCCAGGGAAGCAGGAGTCTCACCACTGTCTGAAGTCGCGTTTTTAACGATTCATGGAATCTGCCATCTTCTTGGTTTTGATCACGAAGGAGAGCAGGGGCATATGGCGCCAAAGATGGAAAAGGTTGAAAAAGAACTTTTCGATAAGTATTTTAATTTTCTTATTGAAGCAAACCAATAGATTTGAAAAGGGATAAATGAGTAAAGGTTTTTTTAGCAAGGCTATCTCCTGGTTATCAGGAAAATCCAGTTTGGAAATGAATGAGGATGAAAAAGCCAGGCTGGCTGAGAAACGCCTTGATAGCGTTATTGACGAAGTTGAGGCGGAAGGGTTGATTGATAATGATGCTCATGAGATGCTTCACGGCGTTATAGATTTCGCCGGCGCCAACGCCAGAAAAGTAATGGTTCCAAGAACTGAGATTGTGTCATTGGAGTTGACCCCTCAAACAGAAGTGAAAGAGATCATTGAAATAATATTAAAGTCAGGGCATTCCAGAATCCCTGTGCATAACGGCGATATCGACCAGATTCAAGGTCTTATTTACGCCAAAGACCTTCTGGGAAACTGGGGTGCCAAAACCATTGATCTTGCCGCTCTGGTGCGAGAGCCATATTTTATTCCCGAAACTAAAATGCTCGATGACCTTCTCAGAGAATTTCAGACCAAGCGAATTCATCTGGCTTTTGTTATTGATGAGTTTGGCGGCACCAGCGGTCTTGTTACCATGGAGGATCTGATTGAGGAGATTGTTGGTGAAATCAGCGACGAATATGATGACGACCCAAGCCTTGTCACTAAAGTGGGCGCCGGCAGGATTATTGTGTCGGCCAGACTTGAGATTGACCAAATGTTCAAACATTTTAACATGGAAGAGCCAAAAAGCGGTTTTTCAACGGTAGGCGGATGGATCTATAATAATATCGGTTATATTCCCCAGCAGGGTGAAACAATATTTGTTGACGGTTTTGAAGTCACCATTGAAATAGCTGATGCCCGAAGACTAAAAAGAGTAAAAGTAACAAAAATAAGAAAAGAAAACCACGAGACTGAAGGATCACAATAGAACTATTTCCACTGTCCCATTAGACTGTGATTTGATAAAAAAACCCCCATCTTAAATAAAGATGGGGGTTTTAAACGATTAAATAGAAGTTCGTTTAGGGAACAACGACGCAGAAGTTCTCTTCGAGATTGGAGAAGTTGCCGGCGCCATCGGATACTTCCATGTCGGTGCAGAGGTCAACGTTGCCCCAAGGATCGGCGTCAAGGTCGCCAAAGAGGGTGCCGGCGCCAACTTCTGTAGGAGCGGAGCAGTCAGATACATCAGGCAGGCCGGAGAAGTTTGACCATTCCATAGCGTTTGCCCAGATGAGTGTGGTTGTGCCGGTGACATAGACATAGATGCCGCCGCCTGGAAGATCGTTGTCAGGATCACAGACGCCGAAAACGATTGTGCTGAGATAGGAATCTTCTGTAGCGTCATAAGCTACCGGATCCGGATCCCAATATGGCGTGAAAATCTGTGGCGCCGCTGTTACATCATCATCATCGCCAGTGTCATCATCATCGTCATCATCATCCGCGTTGTCATCATCATCCTGGTTGTCATCATCATCGCCAAAGTCATCATCAT
>CAYSHR010000479.1:0-3539 GCA_964430795.1 uncultured bacterium | reverse complement strand
CGGCCCTTGTGGGATAACAAATAGTTGCGTGTCCGAAGAAGATTGCTGGAATGAATTTTGTCAAGGATGCGAAGTCAACATGGATCCCGACATTAGAGGTAAATACGCACCTACAGTTTTCAAAGAAGTTCTCAATATTGACACATCCTCTGTACAGTCCTATGACAGAAATTGGAGTGTCTATTTTCATACTGGTGGGATAGGTTCATTTTATGCCATTGACAAAGAAGTCAATGCTTCAATATATTGCGTTCGTGACGCGGACTGAAATTTTCTTCTTTTTCTTTACCCTTGTCATCCGTATAAATTTCCTTTAATTCCTAAACAGGCGCCGCCGCGTCCGCGCCCGGCAAGGGGTTGGAATAAAAAATGGAGACGCGTATCAAATACGCGCCCCCATTTTCCGAAATCTATTTTCCTTCTTGAATCAGAAAGCTATCTGCCAGAGGATTTTGACCTCATCATTATTAAGGCCGGTTTGGGTATCGTCGCCGGCGAGATTGAGAACATCCTCTCTGGTTTCAATCTTGTGGATGTAATTTAAATAGATCATGGCGTGATAATCCATAAGATAGTAGTTTACGGCGGCTGTGATATTTGTCTCTTCGTCCTGATATCCGTGTATTTCCTCATCATCCTCAAGATCGGGATTGAGATGGTCGTATTGAATTAGAAACTCAAAGGGCACGCCGCTTACGGTTTCGATGTTGTAACCTGCTCTGGCATAGTAGGATAGACCTTTCAACTCATATGTATCGTCATCTCTGTCAACCAGGTCGCCGTTAGCGTCCAGTATTTGTGAATCATAGGAAAGGGTGCTGTAGAGGACTTCGCCGGCCAACCTGAGTCCCCATTCAGGGTTATAAACAAAGGCGCCGTTTATTGCCATGGCAGTGGCGTTATGCTCGATTTTGTCACCCTGGTCGTTTTCAAAATAATCAAGAGGCGATCCGTACCAGACAGCCGCGCTGATATTCATGTCTTTAATTGGCTTGCCGTCAACTGTGAAATATATGTCCTTGGCGGTATTTTCATCTCCCCAGGTTTGGGGACCGAGAGTGTCAAGGGCATTGCCGTTTGAATCCACTCTGCCGGCAGGCATAAGGGAGGCGGCCATATTGTTATAATTGTGGCCATTGGTTACCGAAAGGGTGATGTCGATATACTGGTGGTTAAAATCGATGTCAATGCCGGTATGGCGCTGAATACCGAAATATCTGTAAGAAAGGGGGTAATCGATGAGGTAGAGGCGGCCTGTATGCTTGTTTGTCCAGTGCATGAAATGAGGAAGAAAACGCCCTACCCATACAGTGGTGTAAGGAATATATTTGAAACCAAGTTTGATGTCAGCCAACTCAACGCCCGTCTGTTTCGCGTTTTCAAGCTGGACAAAATATTTCACTTTTTCGTCAATAACCTGCCCTTTCCATACCAGCCTTACCCGTTTGAGATAGAACTCCATATCAGAAGGACCCTCAACAGCCTGAGATTCACCGTTTGGCCCCCTGCCATAGGATTCATTTCCAATGTACCAGTTATAGCCAACTTGAAGATTGCCCGAGAGGGACATGGTTCCAAAACTCGCTGTTACCACCTCAGCGTCAGCAAAGGCGCCCTGGGCAAAGGCAATCAATAGAACTGTGACTATAAAGATTAGTGTTTTACGCATTATCCCCTCCAAAATGATTTTGTTGTCCAGATATTTAAACCATCTCTGTTTCTAAATGACTTTAATTCAGGTCAAAGAATATAAATACACGGCGTTTTAGCTAGTTTCTGTCCAGGAACGGCCTTTTTCCCAATCTCGGCGTCAATCTTCGAATTTGATTGTTCGACGTACAAAAGTACGACTCCCCACTGATCCTTGATTTGTTTGACCTTGTAAAAGATTACTCATTCCTGATCTAGAAACCAAAATCAGCCCTGTCCGGGTTATAGGACGGGAACTAGTTAACACGATATATCCAAAACGCCAAAAGTAGCCTCTGTGTGGATTAATTGTTGTCATATAAATCTTACGAGTCAAGATAAAATATTAAAGATCTGTAGAACAAGGGAAGGGCGCCATTTACTCAATGGCAAGGTATGGGAAATCCGTTATAAAAACTAAAATTAATTATTGGTTGTTTTTCAAACTCACTTATTTTTGGCGATTTTGGAAAAAGGCTTCACAAGGCTATTTTTCTCCATGTCCCTTTAGAGCGCTTTTTAGTTTTTCAATTTCCTTTTTCACTTTTTCCAAGGATTTTTCAGCCTTTTCTTTTGAATTATAAAATTTCTCCTTCTCTTTTGAATCCTTTTCCAATATTGCCAATCCATAGATAAAATAGTCGCTGATGTTTTTGTCCAGTTTCTGGAGTTTTAAAATTGAGGTTGGATAATAGAACGATGTTGTTGCCCTGTCCAGATTGTACTTCCTCCGCTTTGATTCAAAAAGCCTCGCGAATCTCGCGAGTCCCTTGCCATGGTTCCCTAATATTTCATCAAGTTTCTTAATCTCCTTTTCCAGAGTCTGGGCTGTATTTTCCAATTCAGCGATTCCTTTGCCAAGAACTTTTTGATGATCCACCGGGACGCCGATTACTTTTTCTTTCTCAAAAGCAAGTTGTGTTGTTCCATTGGCAAGAGCCGATACTTCCCAGCCGGGACCAAGGGCAAATGGTAATTTGTCGCCTGTGAATTTATCTTTTGCTTCTGGGTTCAGAGCCGCTGACAAGATACACTTAACCCTATATGGCAATGGGTCAAAAAAGATAGTGTCAAAAACAAAATTCCCTTTATAAACAGTAGTTTTTCCAGCCCATGTCACCTGGGCGCCCAAGGCTGGCGCGGCATCTACCTGTACAAAGAGAATCATACCATCTGGAAGGTTGGTGGCGCCAAAAATCACAAGAGTTCCCTTTACCATTTTAATATCAAGAGAAAAAGATAGAGCCTGGCTCTCAAAGGCGTCTTCTGTAGAGCATCCGAAACAAAGTACAATCATAATAAGCAATAGTAAAAATATGCTTTTCATCTTGCCACCTTAAGAATTCTGATCAACACCGGCAATAGCAGAAGGTCGGCAAAGACCGCGGTTATCATTGTAATGCCGGTAAGTATTCCAAAAGCTTTATTTATCTCAAAACTGGAAAAACACAACACAAAAAAGCCGCCGGTAATGACCAGTGATGTAAAGACCATACCTCTTCCGGCGCCCATAATAGTTTTGCTCATTGCCTTTTCCAAGCTTTTTCCCTGTCTCAGTTCGCTCCCATATCTGGAAAGATAATGAATTGTGTCATCAACCGCGATACCAAGGGCAATGCAGGCAATCATAACAGTCGCCACATTCAGAGAGATTTCCATATAACCCATGATTCCAAGAGTAATAATAATAGGAAACATATTCGGAATCATGGAAAGCAAGGCGATTTTGAAAGACCGCAAATGGATCATCATCATAATGGTAATGGCAAAGAAAGCGATAATAAGGCTGTTAATCTGCCCTTTAACTAAAGCTGTTGTCAAAGTCGCGTATAATACTACTACTCCAGTGG
>CAYSHR010000478.1:0-3542 GCA_964430795.1 uncultured bacterium | reverse complement strand
CAGATTTATAGCTTTCGGAGAAGATGGCGAAAACGGATTTTCCATGGTGCCGGACCCTCCGGACGCGAAATTAAACTTTTTTCTTTTTAAAGAGAACAAGGATTATCCAAAGTCAGTTCATATTGGCAAGATCGGGAACAATCCTGATGCCATTCCTGTTGCCCTTGATGGCGACATTCCAAGAGTATCAAAGGAACTGCCTAAAGATGGTTATCTTATATGGAATTCCATGGAGTATATGAACGCTAACGTAGTGGGTCAATTTGAGATAGGAGACAAGGTGCAGCCAAGTTCTGAAATGCGGGAGAGGCTCCGGGCTTTAGGTTATTTAAGCGGAAATTGATACATGCCAAGATCGTTTCGGGAGATTGGGAGTTCTTTGTGAAAAAGCAGGAAAAGATTTTTTATGTTGATGTCCCTCCAGAAGATATGTGCGCCGCCATGCGGGATCCGATTCATATTGAAAGAAATGAAAAAGGGCGTGACGCCATTGAAGTGGAGATAAAGGACATTGAGAAAACCGACAATAAGCATGTCTATGAAATTCACACAGTCACATATGCCAGGACAATAAAAGGTCTGGATAAAAGCAAAACCGAAAAGAATATGAACCTTATTTCATGGGACCTGAAGAAGATGTCAGGCGTCTGGAAAGTCACCACGGAGCATGGTCCAAAGGTAAATGTCACAGGTGGTTATGATGTGGCGACAAAAGGCCGGGGCAGCCAGGTAACCATGAGAGTCAATATTGATATTAAAATTCCAATAGTGGGCAAAATAGTCGAAAAGTTTCTTGAAAAAGCTTTTGTAAAAGAATGGCCCAACTATATCAGCAATACCGAGCAATACGCCAGAACCCTTCTTTCTACAAAAGATTAAAATGGGCAATTAGCGCGCTGGTCATATATCCCATATCCTTTACACCGCCCATCTCCCTGATTGAATGCATGGAGATCATTGGTACGCCCACATCAACAGTGGCAATGCCAAGTCGTGTCGATGAAATGGGACCAATAGTAGAGCCTGATAATAAATCAGCGCGATTTACAATAACCTGACAGGGAGCCTTGGACTTGTTAGCGCACTCAAGAAAATAGGTTTTGGTTTCGGTGTTTGTCGCGTATTTCTGTTTCGCGTTTACTTTGATTACCGGGCCGTTGTTGAGCATGGGTTTATGGTGCTTGTCGTGCATGGATGAGAAATTGGGATGGACGGCATGGGCGCCATCGGATGAAACAAGAATGGACTTGCTGATTGCTCTGTAAAAGTTCTCTGTGGAACGGGCGCCCTTGAGGCAGATACGCTCAAGAACAACATCAAGAAAAGTTGACGCCGCGCCGACATAAGAACTTGATCCCACCTCCTCATGATCAAAAAGAGCGATTACCGAGGTTGAGGAATGGGATTTGGCTTTTATTATTGCTTCAAGGGCACAAAAGCAGCCGGCAAGGTTGTCAATTTTGCCGCTAAAATAAAATTCTTCATTAAAACCACCCAATACGGGCTTTTGGGTATCATAAAGGTCAAGAGAATAGTCAAGAATATCTTTTGGTTTTACTTTCGCGGCCTTTGCGAGAAGAACGTTGAAGTTTTTTGAGGAAAACTTCTGACCTTCAAGATTACAAACAGGGGGCAGGTGTTTTTGCATGTCAAACAGAAGCCCTTTCTTGTTCACTTCTCGATCTAGATGAATCGCGAGAGTCGGCACTCTACAGACTGGGTGCTTCAAATCAACAAGCCTGTATTCTGTTTTACCCTTGGTTCTAATGGCGATTTTGCCGGCAATGGAAAGGTCCCGGTCAGCCCAGGTGGCCAAAATAGGTCCGCCATAGACCTCCACGCCAAGCATTCCATACTCCTGGGATTGATAGGGCGCATTGGGTTTTAACCTCAGACAAGGGGAGTCAGTGTGAGCACCAACTATTTTAAACCCGGAATTCTGTGGCGGCTTTGATCCTATGACAAAGGCAACAAGACTTGTGCCACCCCTGGTGACGTATCTTTTGTCCCCGGCTTTCAGATTCCATTTACTCCCTTCTAAAAGGGGCTCAAATCCGGCTTTTTTCAAAAGGACGGTTGCTTTTAAAACGCTGTGAGCCGCGGTAGGGCCGGCGCTCTGGAATTTGAAAAAATCTTTCATTACTTTACCATGATTAATGCGGACCATAAGAGCAAAGTCCTTTCTTCTAAAAGCGAGCCTTGTAAATATTAAAAAATGAAGTTTAGCATGTTTTTGATTTTGGTCTCAATAATATAAAGCCCATCTATGATTTATAATTAAATCCATTGCAACTGAGCAATTATCCGTTCCTGGACGGAAACTAACTACTTGCTCGGAAGGGTTATGATAGTCTATAAAGTCACTCAAAGTAAAATTGAGGAGAAAATGCCAAAAGGTGTTGTAGAAAAAAGAGGACGGTTGATAAAATGGTCGGCGGTCATTTTATCGATTGCCCTTATTCTATTTATTGCCTCCAGGATTTTTTCGCGCTTTGTGGTTAATACTGTAAATGAAAAAGTAGAAGAATTCTTACCTTTGGTCAGCGATAAGTTTGGCGTGACCATAGAGTTTGATAAAATTGACCTGGGACTTTTTACAGGGAAGATTTCCAACCTGCGTTTTATAAATGAGGCCCAAAAGAACCGGAAAACTCTCCTCCATATACCTTCAGTCGCCATTGAATATTCTCTTGTCCTTGAACCGAACATTCATGTGAAGCTGAACAGGGTTTTATTAAAGGCGCCAAAAGCATTTCTTACCATCTACCCGGGCAAGAGAACAAATCTGCCGGAAAAATGGATGAGCCTCCCCCATGAAAAAAATGAACCGAATGTTGGCAAAGGGAAAAAAAGTAATTTTGTTTCTCTAGAGAAAAAGCTTAAACGATTTGTGGATTTTTCCGAGGGAATTAAAATCTATTGGTCCGCAGGCGCCGCCTCGTTAGAAGAAGGGCACTTTATTGAGGAGGCTGAGCCCTTTAAAATTGATTTTATTGAGAGCCGGGGCAGGGCGTTTTTTGATTTATACAGCGGCAAAGCCAGTGTCACGTCCAGCATTGACCTTGATAATAACTTCGGAAAGATACTTGTCAATTTTCGAACTGACGGAAAAACCCATGAACTGGTTTTAAAAGGTGATTCTGTTTCTGTTTCCCCTTTCGCCCCTTATCTGCCATCCATTGTCATTCCTGAATACGACGGGAGGATTTCAGGAACTCTTGAGACAAAAATGGCTCAAGGCAATATGGAGAATTTGTTCCATTTTGATGGGGATGTTAAAGGACTGGCTGTTAATCATTGGCGGTTATCCAAAGAGCCGATCAGAGAAATTGGTATTTCCGCGAATGGGCTTTTGGTCTGGAACCGGAATGAGAAATACTTTTCGTTTCCCATGGTAAGAGTTGGCAACCAAAAGGTTTCTTTAGACGTTCAGGGTAGATTTGACTATGAAGAGAAAAAGAAGATAAAGCTGATAATATCAGGGAGAGATGTCTCTATTCAGGGAGCGCTTGATTCCATTCCAAAAGATTTTATCCCAAAGG